>CACLJJ010000052.1 GCA_902607215.1 uncultured Pelagibacteraceae bacterium | reverse complement strand
CTTATTACAAAATACCTGTTACTTTTGAAATAACAGGGAATTTTTTGGGATATATTAAGTTTAAACGAGCATTATCATTGTCACAGAAGATGCTAAATTTTGACAAGGAGTCCATCAAAGTGGTAAAAGGAAATACAACTGGAGCGATAAAAGTTAAAGGATTATTAACGATAGTAGGATTGGGTGATGAATTTTAATAAAATTTTAATGTTAATTTTAATTGTTTTTTTTGGTCTGAGCAATGCCATTGCTGATGAACATGATCTTAGCGAGAAAAACATATTAGAAAAAGCAAAAGAAATTAATAAAAAAATAAAAAAACAACAGGCGGAAAAACAATCAACTATTAGTTCAGAAATAGGAGGTGAAGAACCATTGCCCCTAAATGATCCTTTTGTTGGAGATGCATCTCTTGGAGGTGGAAGTACAGTGTCAATTGTTACAGCTGAAGGCGAAGAAAGAGAGGAACTGAGTTTATACAATTTTAAACTTGTAGCTATTATGACAGGAGAATATGAAAGCTATGTGTCTTTGATTAATGCAACAGGAGAAATAGTTACTTTACAAATGAACGAAGAATTAAGTCCTGGAGTTAAACTAGTTGGATTAAACCCTGAAAGAGCTGTATTTGAAAAAAGCGAGGACTCTTATTTAGTTATAAATTTTAAAAATCAAATTAAAGAAACATCGGAGCCATTTTAATGAATTGTAGATTGCTTAAAATATTATTTTCGTTGGTTTTCTTATTATTAGCATTTAGTGGATGTGCTGAACAAATGGCTAAGATGAAACAAAAGAAAACATTTAAACACGACACTCCATTAATTAAGCAAGATGTCAAAAAGTTAGGTAGGATGGAAGTTGAAAAAAGTGCACAGATGGGACCGACACCGGTAGAAGGAGATGTGACAAAATTACAAAAAAGAAAACAAATTTCTTCAGTTAAAGAGAAAAATTATTTGTTGATACCCGATGAATATATGTTGCTTAAACAAAAAGTAACATTCAAATTTCAAAACTTAGATTACAAAGAAGCAATGGGATTAATGGCAAAAATTGGAGATGTTAACATTTTGGTAGGAGAAGAAGTTGCAGGTGCAATTACAGCTGAGTTATCAGATGTACCTTGGGATAAAGCATTTAATGCATTGCTAGATATGAAAAATTTTGCTGCTGATATCGATGTAGGTAGCAATATTATAAGAGTACATTCTCCAGCAACTTTAACTTCGCAAGAAAGCTATAAATCAGCAAGAGCTTCTGCGGTTAGAAAAAAAGTTGAGCTTGAAAGCTCTGTTGAACCTGTAGTGTCTGAAATATTCAGACTTTATTATATTACGCCAGCTGAAGCAAAAGCTACTATATCAGAATTATTTACTTCAACAGGAGAAGGGTCAACTTATTCTCCAATTCAGGTAACAGAGGAAAAAACAACAAGATCTATAATTGTAAGAGGAAAGGCAAAAGACTTGGATGTAGTAGATAGTGTAATAAGAGAAATTGATGTAAGAACAAAACAAGTTTTAATTGAAGCTTTCATAGTAGAAGCCACTTCATCTTTTGAAAGAGCTTTAGGAAACAAATTGGGTGTCGCGTACACCAGAAAAGGTATAAGAGCAGGTGGTACTATTGAAGGTAGTACAATTGGAAATCCTTCTGGAAGTGAAGCAGCACTTCAAACTACCACTGGTTCATTAAGTAGCGCTGGAACAGCAGGTGCAGATAGTATTTTTAATACCAATGTTGCAGGGGCAACTAGCGGAATAGGGATTTTGAAAAAAACTGGATCTGCAGTTTTAAAACTTCAAATAGAAGCGCTTGAAAAAGAAGGGTTAGGAAAAACTATATCTAATCCAAAATTATTTACTTTGGATAACCAGGTTGCTTCTATAACTCAAGGTGTACAAATACCAGTTCCTGGAAGCGGAGATTCTCCCACAACATTCAAAGATGCAGCTTTAAAACTTACTGTTACACCAAGTATTATTGGTGATGGAAACGTACTTTTAGAAATACAAGTAAATAATGATACTCCTGATAGAACTGATCCAACTGCAGTTGGTATAAATAAAATGGAAATAACCA
>CACLJJ010000051.1 GCA_902607215.1 uncultured Pelagibacteraceae bacterium | reverse complement strand
TAATAAAAAAAGTACCTAATCCTCCAGGTTTTATGTCATCTAATTTTCTGTGTTGTACATTTTCTGGAACTACAGCTTTTCCTTTATCAAAAAAACCTATTTCTAATTCACCATCTTTTAAGGAAATTTTAATTTCCATTCTATCACTAGTTTCTTCTACACCTTTATAGCCATGTTTAACGATGTTTTGTGCAGCTTCTGCAATTGCTAAAATTAATTCATCTTTTTCGTCTTGAGGTAAATTTATTTTTTCAAAAACATTTCTGCAAAAGGTTCTCACCTCTTTTAGGCTAGCACTACTTACAAGAAAATCTTTGGATTCTGATAAATTCATTATTCAAGGTTTAATATCTGTTCAAGTTTTGCCATCATAATTACTTTTAAAACAGATTTACTAACTTCTTTTACAACTACTTTAGTATTTTTTTCTAATGCTTTTTGATGGCTTTCAATAAGTACAGAAATTCCAGAAGAATCCATGTACGAAACATCTTTTAAATTTAAATGAACTTCTTTTCCAGATTCGACCAAAGGCAAAATTACTTCTTTTGCTTTTTCTGTGACGTCCATATCTACCTCTCCATTAAGAAAGACAGTGCTTACGTTTCCTTCTTCAGTAACCTTGTATGTCATAATAAATCATTGATAGCATAAAAATTAATTATTAAAATCAAGAAAATTAGACCCATATTGGGTAATCAGTTGTGCACTTATTAGCTAGTAATAATCTTTAATTTTTTTAGTATTTACTTAGTAGGTAATATTATATTAAATACATACTTAATTATTAAATAAAAGGAAGGGTTATGAAAAACAATAAAGGTTTTACACTTATAGAATTATTAGTTGTTGTAGCTATTATTGGAATTTTAGCAGCTGTAGGAACAGTAGCATATCAAGGCTACACGACTGGAGCAAAAAAGAACGCGACCAAATCTAATCATGCTTCAGCCGTTAAATATGTTGCAGCAGAAATGCAAAAATGCTCAATGGGAGAAGAAAGAGTAATGAAGAAAAATAAAGATGATACAACAGACTCTTTAGAATGTACAACTTCATACACCGCAGAAGATATTTCAAAAGCGGCAGTAAGAGCTTTAGCAGATTTTAAAAATTCTTACGCAACTGAAAACGCAGCTATTAAAGCAAATTCAGGTACAGATGGTTCATCAGCAAGTAACGATGATTTGGGATTTGTAAATCTTACTGACGATGGAACTACAGTAACAATTTGGACTTGTTTTATGAAAGAGTGTACTGTTTCTACTAGCTTAGTTTCAAACGAAGTAGAAATCGAGTAAGTAGACTAAAAGAAAATTTTTATGACAACCAAAAGCTCTGGATTTAGTTTAATCGAGCTTATGGTTGTTGTAGCTATTATAGGGGTGCTTTCTGCAGTCGGTACATATTTTTATGGCACTTACACAGCCAGTGCAAAGTTAACTTCTGCAAAAAACACGATGCAACAAGTAGGGTTGGGAGAAATTGAATACCTTTCAAGTTATGGAACTTATTATTACACCGAATCCGGCGGAGCTGAATGCTTTCCAGATGAAGCTCTTGGCGCTGGAGCCAGTTCAAACGCAATTGAGAGCAACTTATTTTCGGGTGGAGATATAATAACTGCCGAAACTGGTTTTGATATGTGTATAGAGGCATCTGGAGGTGGATATTTAATTAAAGCATCATCAAGTCGTCAAGATAATAAAATTACATTGGATCATACTGGAACTTGGGGAAACTTTTGAAAATTAAATTTAAATGAGAGATTTTTTGTCCAATGAAAATAAAGAAAAGAAAAAAAATAAAAAGAAAAAATTGGATTAAAAAAGAATCAAATTCCATATCTATTTTACCAATTCTTTTTGCCATTGCTTTATTGTCTTTATTTTCAGAAACGCTCCGTACAGTGCCCGCAGGCGCCAGAAACGAAAACTTCACTAATATACCTTTCGAATTGCCAAAATTAAATTCTAGCTTGGTTGAAAAAAAGTTTTTAAACAACTCTTTATTATTAACTAAAAAAGAAATTGATTATCAAAAACGAAAAGAAGAATTGATTATAAAGAAAGAGGAGAAAATAAAACAAGATATAGCTGACTTAGACCAAGACATAGAAGAAGTAACAATTGTTGCAAAAGTACCTGAGGAAAAAATAAAACCCAAAATATTAGACGCTGATAAAGAAATAGTAAACGTTCCAAAAGTTAAGAAAACTATAAAAGTTGCAGCAGCAGAAAAAATAAGTGCAAAAACTATTATTGTTGATGGTGAAGAAAAA
>CACLJJ010000050.1 GCA_902607215.1 uncultured Pelagibacteraceae bacterium | reverse complement strand
AATGGAAGATTTGGAAGAATTTTAAGGCAAAAATTACGAAAAAAAAAACAATTTATATTTTTAGATAAAAAAAATTTTAATATACTAAAGCCTTACCAAATAAAAAAAGTATTATTAAAATTCAAACCGTTTGGTGTGATACATTTGGCAGGATTATCGAGGCCAATGATTTTACATGAACAAAACCCTGCAGAAAGTATCTGTACTAATATTATAGGTACTTCCAATTTAGTTGTAGAATGTTCTAAATTAAATATTAAAGTAATCTATTTTTCAACACAATATGTGTATCCTGGGACTAAAGGAAATTACCTTGAAAGTTCTTCACTTCTTCCAATGAATAATTATGCATGGTCCAAGTTAGGAGGCGAATGTGCAGTTCAAATGTATAAAAATTCATTAATCTTAAGAATTAATATGTCTGAAAAACCATGGGTTCATAAATATGTATTTAAAAATATAAAAACCAATTTTTTGTACCATGATGAAGTTGCAAAAATACTACCTAAGCTACTTAACTATAAAGGTATCATAAATGTTGGGGGTAAAAATAATTCAATTTTAAAATTTGCAAAAAAAACAAATAAATCAGTAAAAACAATTAATTATAAACAAATTAAAAATCAGCCAATTATGCCAATTAATTCAACCTTAAATATTAGCAAGTTAAATAGAATTTTAAAAAAAAAAAATTAAAAGTTTTTTATATTTTTTTTATATTTTATAATTAGTTTTGGTAGATCTTTTTCAATTTTTAAGTTTGATTTAAAATTATATTCTTTTTTAATTCTATTTATATTAATTATAGGCTCCATGATTTTTATTTTTTGATTTTTAAGTTTAATTCTACAATTAGTTACTTTTTTAATTATACCTGATATTTTTTTTAAAGAAATGTTTTTAGCACTAGCTACATTATAAACTCTAAACTTACTTTTTTTTAATATTTTGAAAATTAATTTTATAACATCATCTATCAAAATATAATCTTTAGTAGAATTGATATTGATTGATAGCTCAATTTCAGATTTCTTTATCGCATTTTTTATTAATGTTGGAAGTATAAGGGGAGATTTATAATTATAACCAAAAACATTTGATAATCTCAAAATTTTTATTTTTCTATTAAAATTTAATAACAAAGACTCTGAAGCCATTTTTAAAATATTATAATAATCATCATCATTCTCAGAATTTGCAGAAATATTACAAATTTCAGATGTAGAATTTTTAGAGTTGATATATAATCTTGTTGTTGACAAGAAAATTAAAGTTTCAAATGTATTATTATGTATTATTTTTTGCAGATGCCCTAAATTTGAAAAAAAACCTTTGATTGGTTTTTTTTTCCAGTCATCTGAACCAACACAATAAATTATTTTACCAAGATTTTTTGAAAATTTTATTTTTTTTTTGTTTGGTATAAATATTTTATGTTTTCTTTTTTTTAAACTTGCAATTATTTCATTACCGATAAATCCAGATGCTCCAAATATTGTATACATTAAATTTTTAATCTTTTGTAAGATTTACAGCCCATATATGAATTAATCAAACCAGATAATTGATTAAAATAAATAGTTTTTTTTCGTTTATCAATTAAACTATATAAAATAAATTTTAATAAGCTTATTAATAAATCTAAAATAGTTTTTCTGTAAGCGCAAGTTAAAGAATAATTTTTTTTAAAATAATAAAACTTAGACCACATAAAATGCCAATGCTTATTTGATTCTACAGCAAGTTTATTACTAAGATTTACTGATTTTCCTCCTTCGTGATAAACTTTAATTTTAGGAAGTACATAAATTTTTTGGTTTTTTCTATAAGCTCTTAAGCAAAAGTCAGTTTCATCATAGTATAGAAATATTTTTTCATCATAATATCCTACTTTTTTTACATTTTTCATATTAAAAAATAAGAATTGACCATGAACTAGTTTCATTAGTTGAAATTTTTTAAATTTGTTATGTTTAGCTGAAAAAAAATCTTTTTTATAAAATGATTTTTCATGTTGTGGCGCTAAAATAATGAAATCTTCAATTTCTTTTGCTGCCTCAATAAATCTGCCTATAATTTTTGATTTAAATTTTATATCAGAGTCCATGTATAAAGCATATTTTGTTTTAATACTTCTAAAACCAATATTTATTCCACCTGTTTGCCCAGAATTATATTTACTTACTATCACTTTTACATTTTTAAATTTTTTTTCAAAATACTTTTTAAATCCTATTTCATTTGCATTATCAATTATCAAAATTTTAATTTTTGGATTTATAAATCTAATAATTTTTTCTATATTTATTGCAGAA
>CACLJJ010000049.1 GCA_902607215.1 uncultured Pelagibacteraceae bacterium | reverse complement strand
ACAAGCAGACTCACCAAATAAAGCTCTAACAATAATTGAAGAAATTAAATCGAGTGAAGATATAACGCCAGAAGATTTAGAAACAGTAAATGAAATTGAAGACGATGTTAAAAAAAGATTAGCACCCAAGTTATGGAATTATTATGCAGATGTTTCAATTGGTGGTACGCAAAATAATAATGTAAATAGTGTTTCAAAAAATAGACTTCAAGATAGTTCAGACAGTGTTATAGCTTTTAATAGTCCAATGTACGACAGAACTTATACTCAAAGTTTAGGTCTAACTGCGTCTAGAAAAGTAGGAGAAGCCTCAGCATTTAGTATTAACGCAACTGTTTCAGACTCTCATCAAAACGTTGAAACAAGTGATGATTTTGAAAGTTATGGATTAACTTTTGCTTTTGATACGTCTGTAGGTAACCAAGCTTTAGCTCCATATTTAATATTAAACAAAACTGATAACCAAGATGATGCTGACGCTTTTTCTTTTATGTTTGGGATAGGGGGATCTTTTGCGGCAGGGGAAAGAAGTGCATTTAGCTATGGTTATTCTTATATGGACTCAAAAGGTAACAGAAACACAACCGATACAACTGCAGACGAGACAAATACAATTTCTCACGGCATTACCGTAGGACATGATTTTCTATTAAATGAATTAATTTCAACAAGCTTAGGCGCAGGATATTCTGATTCAGATGTAAAAGTAGATGCTGGAAATGACTCTGAATCTTATGATTTAAATTTTAGGATGAACTTTAATTTTCCATGGGCATATGTTTCTATGGGTGATGCATTAACTTGGAATGATTACAAAAAAGAAGACACTAGTGTAAATTCAAATATATTAAGATCAGATGTAGTAAATGCTTTTGATATTATTTTAGTTAAAGCTGTAGGTGAGTTAATTCCTTTACTTGACCCTAACAACGAAATCAGCATGACTCTAGGATATGAAAAAGTAATTTCCGAAGCAAATATTAAAAATTATGATTATATTGCCGATTCTTTTTCAATTAGTTTTTCAAAAGCGTTTCATTTAAATAAGTAATTAAATTTGTCAAAAAAACATAATTTTTTTAAAAATTATAAAAAAACCGCCCAATATGGTGAAAAATCAACTTTAAAGATATTATAAATCTTATATGTTTTTATAATGAAGAAGTTTTTATCATTAATTGCTGGATTATGTTTGGTATTCAATATTTCCCAAGCTGAAGAAAAACTTAGTATTGAAAAACAACTAGTTGGAATTGTAGGTGCAATATCAGGAACAGTTAAAACCGAAACAAGAGAACTTAAACCTGGCGATAAAATTTATTTAAACGAAACAATTTTTGCTGGAACTGGGGGAGGAACCCAAATTCTTTTACTAGATCAATCAACATTTACAATTGGATCAGATTCAGAAGTTGTAATGGATACTTTTATATATGATCCTGCCACTAATGATGGAAAAATCGTAGCAAGTGTTAAAAAAGGAAGTTTAAAAGTAATTTCTGGTTTAATAAGCAAAAAAAATCCTGACAGCCTAACAGTCAAGGTTCCTGAAGGAACTTTAGGATCAAGAGGGACGGAATTTCAAACAATAGTTTCTAAAAAGAAAACTGATACATTGTTAATAGGACCAGGGAAAAATAACACACTAGGTCTAAGGCCAGGTGCAGTGCTTGTTGGTAACAAGTTTGGCCAAACTATGTTGAACAATCCTTACAGCTTTGCAAGTATGACAAATGGAAAAGCACCAGGAAAAGCAAAACAGATTTCAAAACAACAGCTAAAGAAATTTAAAAAGAAAATGAAAGCACTTAAAGTTGCAAAACTTGATGGCACTACAAAAGAAGAAAGAAAAGTTATCAGAAAAAAAATTAGAGAAGAACTTAAAGAACAAGGTTTTGAAAAAGAAGAGATCAAAGCCATTATAAAAGAAAATCTTAAAAAAGACAAAGAGCAAAGAATTGTTTTGTTAAAAGAAAGAGGAGAAGATGTTTCTGATTTAGAAATAGCGGATGAAGAAATTATGGAAGAAACTGCAGATGAGTCAGATGTAACAGAACCAGAAGTAGCAGAACCAGAAGTAGCAGAACCAAAAGTAGTAGAACCAAAAGTAGTAGAACCAAAAATAGCTGAGCCAAAAGTGGACAAAGAAAAGAAGAAAAAGAAAAAAGGTAAAAAAGCTAAAAAGAAAAAAGGTAAAAAGAAAAAAGGCAAAAAAGTTAAAAAGAAAAAAGGTAAAAAGAAGAAATTAACTAAAAAACAAAAAGCTAAGAAGAAAAAAGCAGCTAAAAAGAAAAAAGCTAAAAAGAAAAAAGCAGCTAAGAAGAAAAAAGCAACTAAGAAGAAAAAAGCTGTGAA
>CACLJJ010000048.1 GCA_902607215.1 uncultured Pelagibacteraceae bacterium | reverse complement strand
AAATATAATTAAATCTGTTGAAAATCTTTCTATCAAAATAAAATTTGTAGTTGAAAACAAAAAAAGAAGTAAGAATATTTTACTATCGTAAGATTGAAAAATTTTAAAAAGTCTAAAGATAAAATGAAAGTACAATAGAAATGTAATTATAATAAAAAAATTATATAGCGTTGTATTACTAAGATTTAAAACTTTAATTAAATTTAACCAAACCTTTGGGTGTGTAGTAATTTTGCCATTTCCTTGAGGAATAAGAGGGCACTCAGTTGTAAAAACATCAATTCCATTTTGAAAACAATTATAAAAATGAATATGAGCTTTTAAATCAGAAAAAGGTTTTTGAGGAGGAATGGATAGTGATCCCCAAAATTTAAACCATAGATTTTGATCTTGTGAAAGATAAAACAATGTCAATGAAACTATAATTGAGAGGAAAAAACTTAAAATAAAAGATCTATTAAAAAAATTTTTTAAAAAATTATTTTCTAAATATTTAAACATTCAAACTTGATTACTAATATGAGATATTATTCATTTCATATTCAATCATTTCTGATATTAATTCGTTTAAGTTGATTTTTGGATTCCATTTTAGTTTTTTTCTAGCTTTTTTTGAATCACCCAACAAATTATTTACCTCTAAAGGTCTATAATAAGCTTTATCACAAGCAACTATTGTTTTTCCATTTTCATTAACTGCTTTCTCATTAATGCCTTTTCCTTTCCATGAAATTTTAATCTCAAGTTGTTTTGCAACTAAATTTACAAAATTTTTAACAGTAGTTTGTTTTCCTGTGGCTATAACAAAATCTTCAGGTTTTTTTTGTTGAAGCATTGACCACATTGCTTGAACATAATCTTTTGCATGTCCCCAATCTCTTTTAGAATACATATTTCCCAAGTATAAAGTTTTTTGCCTATTTGCTTTAATTTTACATAATGCTTGAACTATTTTCTGCGTAACAAATGTTTCACCTCTTCTTGGGCTTTCGTGATTAAATAAAATTCCATTACAAGCAAAAATTTTATAGGCTTCCCTATAATTTATTGTTATCCAATGAGCATATAATTTAGCTACAGCATATGGACTTGCTGGATGAAATATTGTCTTTTCATTTTGAGGTATCTTCTCATTTCTTCCATATAATTCTGATGTTCCTGCCTGATAAAATTTTGTTTTTTTTTCTAATTTGTTAAATCTTATTGCCTCAAGAATCCTTAAAGCTCCTAGCGCATCCGCATTAGCTGTATATTCTGGCGACTCAAAAGATACATGAACGTGGGATTGTGCTGCTAAATTATAAATTTCATCAGGTTTAATTTGATTTATTAATCTTGTTACAGATAAAGAGTCGGTTATATCACCGTAATGTAAAATAAATGTTCTTTTTTTTACATGTGGATCTTGATAAATATGATCTATTCTGCCAGTATTTATTGATGAAGATCTTCTTTTAACACCGTGTACAATATATTTTTTTTTTAATAAAAATTCAGCAAGATACGATCCATCCTGTCCAGTAATTCCAAAAATTAAAGCAATTTTTTTCATGAGTTGTTAAATTATTAATTTATTTTTTGCCTTTAAGAAAATATTTAACAATTTCACTGAGTATAAGCAATCCATCTTTTATTGCATTAACTTTCTTTTTTCCACCCATTCTCTCTCTTTCGTAACTAGGTGTGCAAGAGTATTCCATATTTAAAATTTTTGCTTTAATTGGTATTTCTACGCAGATTCTAAAATCATGATTTTTCAAATCTAATTTTTTAAAAGAAGATGTTCTTCCTAAAATGTAAGTATATAAAATATCTGAAATTTTAAGTTTAAATAAAAAATTTCCAAGAAATGTAAAAACTGCATTTCCAATTATTGTAACAAAGTCATCATCATCACTTCCGCCCCCGGGTTTTTGGTATCTTGAGGCAAATATTAAATCTTTATTTTCACATAACTTTCTCATTTCTTCTAAATATTTTGGATCCATAGAACCGTCAGCATTGATTATACAACAAAAATCTGTCTCCACGTTATTGATACCTTCTATCAATGCATTTCCATATCCATTACTTTTTTGTTCCAAAATATTAATATCATTAAATTTTTCTAATATTTTTTTTGTTTCTATATCTTCCTTTTCGAGAACTATAAGTTTTTTACAATTATAGTTTTCAATTTCTTTTAAAAAAATTGGTAAGGACTCTACCTCCCTTTTAGTTGGTATAATTAGTGTCAAATCTTGCATATAATTTTTTGTTATTTAATATAATAAGAATTTATATTAGTATCTATTTATTAACTGATATCTAAAAAATATGCCATTAGTAAGTGTAATAATGCCCTATTATAAAAAAATTAATTTTGTAA
>CACLJJ010000047.1 GCA_902607215.1 uncultured Pelagibacteraceae bacterium | reverse complement strand
TGTGTATGGACTGCTCTAGGAGACATAACGGCAAATTTAATTCAAGGAACGTTAGTAATTTTTGTAATTGGTTCATTCTTTTTAGATAATCCAAGTTTTCTAAATACGTTTAAGTGGATTGGAATAATTTATTTAGTTTATTTGGCTTATGATATTTATAATAGTAGACCAAAAGATATAAATTCATCATTCAAACACGAAAAAAGTATTTTTTCTTTCTTTAAAGATGGTTTTTTAGTTGCCGGAACAAGTCCAAAAGCGTGGATGTTTTTTCCATTAATATTTCCACAGTTTATTGATTTTAATTCTAATTACATTACACAATTTATTATCTTAATAGTTACATATATGATTTTAGATTTTGCATCTTTAATTGTTTATGCAGTGCTTGCTAATAAATTAATTACTTGGATAAAAGCAAATCCAAAAGTTATTAATACAATTTCAGCGTGTGTATTATTAATCATTGCATTAATAATTGTTGCTATTCAAAACTATTAATTTTTTATTTAAATTAATCAGATTGTTTTTTTCTTTAATTAATAGTTTAATTATTAATTAAAAAAACATTAAAGAGGGGGAATAAATGAATAAATTAAACAAGTTTATTTTAACATTCTTTTCTGCAATTGCCTTAATTTTAGTTTCAACTACAGTTTCTTTTTCAAAAGTTGTAGGTGATAAAATAATTTTAGGTGCGGCTGTTTCGTTAACAGGCAAATACTCATCTAATGGTGTTCATACTCAAAATGGCTATAACATAGCTGTCGAGAGAATTAATAGCATGGGAGGTGTTAAAGTTGATGGAAAATCTTATAAGTTTGAGATCATTTATTATGATGATGAATCAAATTCAGGAAGAGCTGCTCAGCTTGCAGAAAGATTGATTAAACAGGACGGTGTTCAATTCATGCTTGGACCTTATAGCTCAGGTTTAACAAAAGCTATGGCACCAGTAACTGAAAAGTATCAAGTTCCTATGGTAGAAGCTAACGGTGCGTCTAGATCGTTATTTACCAAGGGTTATAAATATTTATTTGCAGTATTAGCACCAGCAAACTTATATTTAGATGTTGCTATTGATACTGCTGTTGAAAAAAATGGCGGTAAACCAGTTAGAATTGCTATGGCATTTGAACAGGATGCTTTTTCACAAGATGTGAGATTAGGGATTGTAGAAGCAGCTAAAAGAACAGGTTCTAAAATTATAATTGATGATAAGTTGCCAAAAGAACTTAATGATATGGCAGCTACCTTGTCAAAGGTTAAAGCTACTAAACCAGATGTTTTAGTTGTTTCGGGCCATACAAAAGGTGCATTAACAGCAATTAGACAAATCTCAGAAATGAAAGTTGATGTTCCAATGTTAGCTATGACGCATTGTGATGCTGCCAAGTTGTCCAAACAACATGGTAAAGCTTCGGAGTATGCGTTATGTGCTTCTCAGTGGCACAAGTCATTATCTTATAGAGACAAATACTTTGGTGGTGGAATGGAATATGCTGCAGATTTCAAAAAGAAATTTGATTATGATCCTCCGTACCAATCAGCAGAGTCATCAGCTGCTTTATTAGTTTTCAAAGATGCGTTCGAAAGAGCAAATTCTTTTGATACTAAAAAAGTAAGAGATGCTTTGGCAGCTACTGAAATGCAAACATTCTATGGAAATATAAAGTTTGCTCCAGGTGGTCAAAACATTTCTAAACCAATGGTTCTTTTTCAAGTTATTTGTAATGACGATGGAAGCAAATGTGAAAATAAAGTTGTAGCTCCACTTAAGTGGGCTTCTGCTGAGTTAGTACATCCAATTCCTAAATGGTCAGATAGATAATATCTAATATACAAAATGCTCCCTAGTAATAGGGGGCATTTTTTACAAATATTTAGAAAAATTTTTTATGGATTTTTTAATTTTTCAAGCACCAATGTTAATGGTCCAAGCATCAATGGATGGAATTCTTTTAGGAATTTTATTTGCATTAATAGCTTATGGAATGGCATTACAATGGGGAGTAATGAATATAATTAATATTGCTCAAGGAGAATTAGTAATCATGGGAGGTTACATTGCTTACTTTATGTACTTATCAGGAATCCATCCAGCATTTGGAGTTATAGTTTCGCCAATCATTATGTATTTTGTAGGTGTTGGAATGTATAAATTAGTAATAAATAAAGTTGTAGATAGAGACTTGTTTATTTCAATTTTAGCAACTTTTGGAATTAGTATTTTAGCTCAACAGCTAATGAACTTTGCATTCGGTGCGGATGTTGTTGTTGCCCAATCTAATTTTGGAACAACTATGTTGTTTGATAGTATGGTTACAATCCCTAATGCTAAAATATTTTCAGGTTTAGTTTGCATAATTGCAGCAATAATTCTTGTCATTTATATGAAAAAATCAAAATTAGGTCGTGCAATTAGGGCAACAGCTCAAAATGCAAGAGCAGCAAAGATTTTAGGTGTTGATACTGAAAAAGTTTATGCATCAACTTTTGGAATTAATGCAGCGCTATGTGGAATAGCAGGAGCATGTATAGCAATCACATTCACACTTCACCCTTATACAGGATTACCTTACACAGTAAGATCTTTCATGATTGTAATTATTGCAGGACTAGGAAATCTACCAGCTGTAGCAATTTCTGGCATGGGACTTGGCGTATTTGAAGAGTGGGCAG
>CACLJJ010000046.1 GCA_902607215.1 uncultured Pelagibacteraceae bacterium | reverse complement strand
GCTCATTCATATGAATAATTAAAACAAAGGAGTAAATTATGAATACGATTAAAAAAATAGGACTTACAGCTTTAGGAACTTCCTTAGTTGCAGGTTCTGCATTCGCAGGCGAGATATCAGCATCAGGTGATGCAGGTTATACTTGGTCTTCGGAAGCAGTGGGAACAACTTCCAACGATGGTATTGGTATGAACCATGACATAACTTTTTCTGGTTCAGGTGAACTAGACAACGGTTGGACTGTTTCTACAACTATGATCTTGATTGAAACTACTGCAATATCATCTTCAAATGTTAGTTTAACAATGGGATCAATGGGTAAACTTAGAGTGGGTAATGGTACTGGTGGTACTGGTGCTAGTTACGACGCTGTAACACCTTTCGCTTATGAAGAAAACCATGACGGTATGAAAACTTCTACTGCTATCGATAACATGGGTGGCCTTGTAGGTAATGGTGGTATTGACTACTTTTCTCCATCTTTTGATTTAGGTGGTGCAACAGCTAGTTTCATGCTTAACTGGACTCCAGAGGCTTCTAATACTTTTGTTGGTGAAGGTGGTGTTTCAACAGGAAGTGCTTTATATGGTTCTGGTGGAGCATTTGGTCTTAACGTATCAACAGGTGGATTTTCTCTTGGTGCATACGGTGCTGAAGCGAATAAAGATGGTGGTGCAACAGGTTTAGATGGAGACGCATTTGATGGTACTTGGTTTGCTAAATATACTGCAGGTCCAGTATCTTTCGGTTATCAAACAGCTTACGTGGAAAGAGGTATCTCTGGTGCTTCTGCTGCTAACAACTCTAGTGCTAAAACAGTTGCTGCTGCAAATGGTAAGTTCGAATCTGAATTAATGTCAGTTGCGTTTAACGTAAATGAACAATTTTCAGTTTCTTGGTCTGAGTTAACAGAAACTTACGATGAACAGTCTAACGCTAAAAGTGGAACTGAAATAGGTAACGTTGATATGGATTCAACTTCAATTCAGTTTGCTTACACTATGGGATCTATGTCAATTAAAGGTTATCAAACTGACGTTGATAACCCAGGTTGGGATTCTGATGCCTCATCTGACGAAGTAACAGAAATTGCAGTTAATTTTGCATTCTAATTATTTCTAAGATTAGTAATTTTAAAAACGGCCTAAATTTGTATTTAGGCCGTTTTTTTTTATCCAGGATATAGACGCAATACCTGCAGATTTAGTTAAATATATTTTTTGTAAATTAGTTGAATTTATACCACCCAAGCAAACAAGTTTTTTTCTAGTTACGTTGGATATTAGATTAAATTTAACCACATTTAAATAGTGTTTATGCTTATCAGTTTTAAATAATGGACTTAAAAAAATATATTCACAGTTCTGTTTTTCTTTGGTTTTTATCTCACTAATATTGTGAGCTGAACCAATAATTTTAAATCCTTTTTTTAACTGTAAGTTCGAATATTTCAAATTTTTATTAAAAGAAGGCAAATATACTCCATTTAAATCTAGTCTTTTAGCCATCTTAATATTATTTGCTAAAAAAAACCTAAACCCTTTTTTTTTACAAAATTTTTTTATTTTTAAAACCTCTTCTAAATAGTTTGATGATTTGTAATTTCTATAAATTAGATTTATTCTTCTATTAATGGCTGATAATTCTTTAATATTAAATTTATCTATGAAATAGTAGATATTGTAATATTTATGCATAATATTTTAAATAATTTAATCTCTATCCAAAAAGAAATACAACAAATTAATTCTAATACAAAGATAATTGCTGTTTCGAAAACTTTTCCACTAGAAAAAATAAAGCCAATTATAGATGGCAATCACAGACATTTTGGTGAAAATAAGGTTCAAGAAGCATTGGAAAAATGGTCAAAGATAAAAGAAGAAAACAAAAATATAAACCTTCATTTAATTGGAAAATTACAAACAAATAAAGTCAAATACTGCTTACCACTATTTGACTATATTCATTCGTTGGATAGCATAAAGTTGGCAGATAAAATTGCTAATGAACAAGTAAAAAAAAATTTTAAGCCCAAAATATTTTTGCAAATCAATATTGGAGATGAACAACAAAAGAGTGGTATAGATTTAAAAAATACGACAAACTTTTATAATAAAATTAAAAATGATTTTGATTTAAATATTATAGGCTTAATGTGTATTCCACCTAATGTTTCTAATACAAAAACTTTTTTTGCAAAAATGAAACAAATTTCTGAAAAAATAAATTTAAATGAATTAAGCATGGGAATGTCAAATGATTATTTAGATGCTGCAAAGTATTCCGCAACCTTTGTAAGAATTGGTTCCAAAATATTTGGTGCTAGAAATTAACTAATTTTAATTTTTGTTTTTTTATTAATAAGTTTTAACAAAATTAATAAATCTTTTTTATTTAAAGCAATGCAGCCTACTGTTGGTTTGTAATTATCTGTTAAATGAATAAAAATTGCACTTCCTTTATAAGGAATTGGTTTTTTTAAATTATAGTCAATAACTACAACTATGTCGTACTTATGATCTTTACGATACATTTTCTCATATCGTATTTTTTCTTTTACCGTCACCAAAGAATTATATTTATTACTTTTAGGATCATTGCACCATCCCATATTTTTTTTTATTTTTTTTATAATTATTTTGGTTCGTGGTTTTAGCAGTCTGTCAGATCGATAATAAAGATTTTTGATCGAG
This sequence comes from uncultured Pelagibacteraceae bacterium, assembly GCA_902607215.1. Taxonomy (GTDB): domain Bacteria; phylum Pseudomonadota; class Alphaproteobacteria; order Pelagibacterales; family Pelagibacteraceae; genus Pelagibacter. Next base: position 112 of record CACLJJ010000046.1, on the reverse strand, counting down.
AATGTTCCTTTTGGAGTACATAAATCACCCTCCTTTTTTTTTAAACTAATGCCTTTTTTTCCAATTGTGCACTTAAATACAAACTCATCAAATTGTAATGTATCTTTATTTT
>CACLJJ010000045.1 GCA_902607215.1 uncultured Pelagibacteraceae bacterium | reverse complement strand
CTGAAAAGTATACAATCAAAAATGTTGAAATAATTAGAAGATAGTTTTTTCTTAATTTTGCTAACATTAAAGAATCTTATTCATTTTTGCCTTATTTCCAAGTTCTTCTTCTATTTTTAATAAACGGTTATATTTAGCCACCCTTTCTGATCTTGCCAAAGATCCAGTTTTAATTTGTGATGAATTGGTCATTACGGCTAAATCAGCTATAAAAGTATCTTCTGAATCTCCAGATCTATGGGAAATAATAGTAGTAAAATTATTTTTTTGAGCCAAATTAATAACATTAAGTGTTTCTGTTAAAGTACCTATTTGGTTTGCTTTTATTAAAATTGAATTTGCTGATTTTGATTCAATTCCTTTATTTAGTCTCTTTTCGTTAGTTACAAATAAATCATCACCTACGATTTGAACATTTTTACCTATTTTTTCAGTTAATTTTGTCCATGCCATCCAATCATCTTCTGCAAAAGGATCTTCTATAGATTTTATAGGATATTTAGAAACTGTATTTTGATAATATTTAACAACATTATCAACTTCTTCAAAATTGTTAGATTGAATGGCATAGTTACCTTTTTTATCAACAAGTTCGTTAGCGGCAACATCCAGACAAATTGAAATGTCTAAACCTGGTTTTAATTTAGCGGAATCAATAGCATCAACAATTAAGTTTAAAGCTTCCTCATTAGAATTGATAGAAGGAGCAAAACCACCCTCATCACCAACATTGGTAAGAAGTTTTTTTGATTTTAAAATTTTTTTTAAGTTTTGAATAACTAAAAAACATTTCTCTATAGCATCCATAAAATTTTTTGCAGAATCTGGTCTAATCATAAATTCTTGTATATTTAGATTATTATCAGCATGTGCACCGCCATTAATAATATTCATTAAAGGATATGGTAAAGAAACCTCTTTTTTAAGATCAAAATAATTTTCATTATTTAATATAATTGAAGCTTTTCTCACTGCTAAAGAAACAGCCAATAATGAATTAGCCCCTAAATTTTTTTTGTTTTCTGTTCCGTCAAGATTTAACAAAATATCATCTATTTTTTTTTGATTATTTGGATTTTGGTTTATAATTTTTTCAGAAATTATTGTGTTAACATTATTAACAGCGTTATAAACGCTTTTACCTAAAAAATGATTTTTATTATTATCTCTTAATTCATATGCTTCAAAAGTACCTGTAGAAGCACCAGAAGGAACTATTGATGATGCTTTAATATTGTTTTCTAAAACAACTTCGGCTTCAATAGTTGGATTTCCCCTGCTATCAAACACCTGTCTCGCTTGAACTTTAATAATTTTACTCACAAATTATTTTTTTATTACGTTATCTATTTCTATTAACTGTTTTAATAAATTTTCAAGACTGGATAATGGAATCATATTAGGGCCATCTGATGGCGCATTATCTGGATCTTGGTGAGTTTCCATAAATAAACCTGCAACACCAACTGCTATTGCCGCTCTTGATAAATGTTCAACAAATTCTCTTTGTCCTCCACTGGAATCACCTTGGCCACCTGGTTGTTGAACAGAATGTGTTGCATCGAAAATAACTGGATATCCATTTTTGCTCATGATTGGCAAAGATCTCATATCAGAAACTAGTGTATTATATCCAAAACTCGCACCTCTTTCGGTAACTAGAACATTGTTGTTGCCTGAGTCTGAAATTTTCTTTGTTACGTTAACCATATCCCATGGGGCTAGGAATTGACCTTTTTTAACATTTATAATTTTTTTTGTTTTGGCTGCCGCTACTAATAAATCCGTTTGTCTACAAAGAAAAGCTGGGATTTGTAAAATATCAACATGTTTTGCAACAATTGAACATTGTTCTGCATTATGAATATCAGTGAGTATTGGAACATTTATCTCTTTTTTAATTTTATCAAATATTGGTAGTGATTGTTCTAAACCTATGCCTCTTTTACCTTTTAAACTTGTTCTATTTGCCTTGTCGAAAGATGTTTTATAAATAAAACCAATAGCAAGTTTTGATGTAATTTCTTTAATTTTTCCAGACACATCCATTGCGTGTTGTTCTGATTCAAGTTGACATGGACCAGCTATTAAACAAAACTTATTGGTATTTGATATATCTATACTTCCGCATTTTACTGTTATATTTTTCATTTTTTATGATTTTTTGCTGCTTTTATAAAGGATGAGAATAATGGATGTGGTGACAAAGGTCTAGATTTAAATTCGGGATGAAATTGAACACCAATAAACCATGGGTGATTTTTCAATTCTATAATTTCAGGCAAATTTTTATCAGGTGAATTTCCTGAAAATAGCAAACCTTTTTTTTCAAATTGATCTTTATAATTAATATTAACCTCGTATCTATGTCTATGCCTTTCTGTAATCATTCTAGATTTATATATACCTCTTATTAGTGAGTTGTTTAACAACTCTGCAGGGTAAGATCCAAGCCTCATAGTTCCACCCAATTCTACATCTGTTCCTTTAATAGTTTTGTCACCTTTTTTCCACTCATGTATTAAACCAACTACTGGAACACATTTTGAATTTAGTTCACTAGATGAAGCTTTTTTAATTTTTAAAACATTTCTTGCAAATTCTATAATGGCCATTTGCATTCCAAAACAAATACCTAAAAAAGGTATTTTGTTTTTTCTTGCATATTTAATTGATTCAATCTTTCCTTCAGTACCTCTTTTTCCAAAACCTCCCGGTATTAATATTCCAGAAACATTTTTTAATTTATTTTTAATTTCAGATGTTTTTAAATTATCTGATTCAATACGTACCAAATTAACCTTTAAATTAT
>CACLJJ010000044.1 GCA_902607215.1 uncultured Pelagibacteraceae bacterium | reverse complement strand
TCAACTCGAGTTCCAGTCCATTTAACTTTGTTTGTTTTACGATCTATTCCCTTAAATAAAACTTCTTCTTTGGAAGTTTCTTTCCATTTCGTACTTAGATCAAGTAAGTTAACAAAGAAATCATTTGTAAGTACTCCAGGTTTTTTTGTAAGTACACCATGTTTCGAATTATCAAAATTTGTTTTTAGTACACGCATCCCACCAACTAGAACTGTCATTTCAGGTGCAGTAAGTTTCATTAGCTGAGCTCGATCAATCAACATTTCTTCAGCTGATACAGTAGGTTTATTTGACAATCCATTTGGTTTATTTACAATATAGTTTCTAAATCCATCTGCTTTTGGTTCTAACAAACCAAATGAATATGTGTCCGTTTGATCTTGAGATGCATCTCCACGTCCTGGCGTAAATGGAACTGTTATTTTTTCACCTGCATTCTTTGCTGCTTTTTCAATTCCAATACAACCACCTAAAACTATTAAGTCAGCTAGTGAAACTATTTTGCTTTTTGTATTAAATCCCTTTTGTATCTTCTCAAAAGTTTTAAGAACCTTAGATAATTCAGGTGGATTATTAACTTCCCAGTCTTTTTGTGGTGTAAGTCTAATTCGTGCTCCATTAGCCCCACCTCTTTTGTCCGAGCCTCTAAAAGTTGATGCTGACGCCCAAGCTGTAGATACTAGTTGAGAAATAGAAAGTCCTGATTTTAATATTTTTGTTTTAAGGGTATTAATGTCCTTTTTTTTTAGTTTGTATTTAACTTTTGGTATAGGATCCTGCCAAATTAATTCTTCCTTGGGAACTTCTGATCCCAAATAACAAGTACGAGGTCCCATATCACGGTGCGTAAGCTTAAACCAAGCTCTTGCAAATGCGTCTGCAAATTCATCAAGGTTCTTGTGAAAACGTTTTGCTATTAGGCCATATGTAGGATCCATTCTTAAAGAAAGATCTGTAGTTAACATCATCGGAGGATGTTTTTTATTTGCAACATGTGCATCAGGAACAATATTTATGTCAGCTCCGTTCTGCTTAGGTTTCCATTGATGTGCGCCCGCAGGGCTCTTTGTTAATTCCCACTCATGGCCAAGTAATAAATCAAAATAACCATTGTCCCATTTTGTTGGATTAGCAGTCCAAGCCCCTTCGAGACCACTACTAACAGTGTCAACGCCCATGCCAGTTCCAAAATTGCTTGTCCAACCCATGCTTTGTTCTTGAATTTTTGCACCTTCAGGTTCAGGGCCTTTATGTGATTCAGGTGCAGCGCCATGGGATTTTCCAAAAGTATGTCCACCAGCTATAAGTGCTACTGTTTCATAATCATTCATCGCCATACGACCAAAAGTTTCACGAATATCATGAGCCGCTAAAAGAGGATCTGGATTTGCATCAGGACCTTGCGGGTTTACATAAATTAACCCCATATGAGATGCACCTAAAGGATTCTCAAGATCTCTTTTACCGCTGTAACGATTAACACCAAGCCATTCTTTTTCTGATCCCCAATAAATATCTTCTTCGGGCTCCCAAATATCTTCTCTTCCTCCTCCAAAGCCAAAAGTTTTAAAGCCCATTGACTCCAGAGCTACATTTCCAACTAAAATGAAAAGATCAGCCCATGAAATTTTTTTACCATACTTTTTCTTAATGGGCCAAAGTAACAATCTTCCTTTGTCTAGATTAACATTATCTGGCCAACTATTTAATGGCGCAAAACGTTGATTGCCTGTCCCAGCACCACCACGTCCATCGCCAGTCCTATAAGTGCCTGCTGCATGCCATGCTAATCTAATAAAAAATCCTCCATAATGACCATAATCAGCTGGCCACCACTCTTGTGAATCAGTCATCAATTTATGTAAATCTTTTTTTAATGATTTAAAGTTAAGTTTTTTGAATTCTTTTGCGTAATTAAATTTTTTGTCCATAGGGTCGACTAGAGAGGAGTGTTGACTTAAAATTTTTAAGTTTATACTATTTGGCCACCAGTCCCTATTTGAGGTACCTCTACCTGTTGGAAACTTTGGAGGTGTACCTGCTCCTGTAAACGGACATTTTGATTGTTCACTCATTTAATGATAAATTTATAACAATTCCAAAATGAATAGTATATTGTAATAATGTAGCAATTGATGAATAAAGTATTAAAGATCTATATTTATGGAAAAAAAATCATCCTATAACTATGAAGAGCTAATAAACTGTGGGAATGGTAAGCTTTTTGGTCCAGGAAATGCAAAACTGCCTCTTCCGCCGATGCTGATGTTTGACAGAATAACAGAAATTAGTGAAAATAAAGGAACTTTTAAAAAGGGAGTTTTAAAAGCCGAGCTAGATATAAAAGATGATCTTTGGTTTTTTAATTGTCATTTTAAAGAGGATCCAGTAATGCCAGGCTGCTTAGGTCTTGATGCTATGTGGCAGTTAGTAGGATTTTACCTTGGTTGGCTTGGAAATCCAGGTAGGGGAAGAGCTTTAGGAGTTAATGCTGTAAAGTTTACAGGAGAGGTAATAAAAAATGTTAAGATGGCTACTTATGAAATTGATATGAAAAGAATTCTTATTAAAGAAGGTGCTACAGTTGGACTCGCAAATGGTATTTTAATGGTGGATGGGGAAAAAATATATTCGGCAGAAAATTTAAAAGTAGGATTATTTAAATAATGAAAAGAATTGTCATAACAGGTATTGGAATTGTGTCTTGTTTAGGAAATAATCAAGAAGAAGTTTATCAATCGTTATTAAATTCAAAATCTGGAATTACATTTTCTGAGGAATACAAAGAATATAATTTAAAAAGTAATATTCATGGTAAACCAAATATTAAACTTGAAGATCATGTTGATAGAAAATTTATAAGATTTATGGGTCCAGGCTCAGCATATAATTATATTTCTATGGCTGAAGCCGTTAAGGACTCGGGACTGGAAGAAAAAGATGTAAGTAATATTTCAACGGGCATGATTATGGGATCTGGTGGACCATCAATTCAAAATGTTATTTTT
>CACLJJ010000043.1 GCA_902607215.1 uncultured Pelagibacteraceae bacterium | reverse complement strand
CAAATTCCAGAATATATTGTTAACGAGTTAAAAAAAAACTCACACCAAAATAAATATTTACCAATGCAAGGCTTGCCAGAACTTAGAGAAGCTATTGCATCATACATTTCAAATAAAAAAAATTATAATTATAAAGCCGATAATGTTATTGTCGGTCCGGGTACAAAAGAGTTAATGTTTTTGTTACATATCCTTTTTGACGGAGATGTAATATTACCAGCCCCAAGCTGGGTATCATATGCCCCACAAGCAGTCATTGGTAGAAACAATATTCACTGGATTGAAACTAAAAGAGAAAACAATTGGTTTCCAACTGCAGATGAAATTGAAAAGATTATTAGTAAAAATAAAAGTAAAAATTATTTGTTATTTCTTAATTCTCCAAATAATCCTTCTGGGCAGATTTGTGAGAATTTAGAAGAAATAGCATCTGTTGCTAATAAGTATAATTTAATAATATTGTCCGATGAAATATATTCAGAATTGAGTTTTGATAATAAATTTAAATCAATTTCAAATTTTTGTTCTGAAAAAACAATTATAAGCACTGGTTTAAGTAAATGGTGTGGTGCTGGAGGTTGGAGGTTAGGATATTTTATAATTCCAGAATCTTTAAAACAAATAACAAATAAACTTAAAGTTTTAGCAAGTGAAACGTTCACATCGGTAAGTGCACCAATTCAATATGCAGCAATTTCAGCCTATCAAAATGATCACAGTGACTATATTGAAAATTCAAGAAATATTTTAAAGAGTGTAGGAGAATATGTTTATGATAATTTGAAATCTAATGATGTTATTATCAACAAACCAAAAGGCGGTTTTTACCTAATGCCAGAGTTTGCAAATAAAAATTTTTCTACCTCAAGCGAAATGTGTAAAACTATATTAAGAGATACAGGCGTGGCTCTTTTGCCAGGATCTGATTTTGGATGTTCTGAAAAAAAAATGCTAGCAAGACTCAGTTTTACAGATTTTGATGGTGTTAATTTTATGAATGATGTCAAAAAAAATAAAACTATTAATTTAAACTCAATTAATAATTTTGCCCCAAAGATAGTAGAAGGCACTAAAAGACTCCGAGAGTGGTCAGAATCAGCTTAAATAGCAAGTCAAAAATATTATTGTTTAGCTAGACACCCACAACAAATATTTGTTACAATATTTTTATTATAAATCAATGAGGAGAAATAATGAAAAAAATATTATCTTTTCTATCTGGTGCTTTAGTACTTTTTGCAGCCACTTTGTCTTTTACTACGGTTGCAAAATCTGCTGAATTTTTCACGATAGGAACTGGCGGACCAACTGGAGTTTATTTCCAGACTGGTAACGCAATTTGCAAAATGCTTCATAAGTCGGCAATTGCGAAAGAACACGGAAGAAAAAAAGGTATAGATAAAGCTTATAGATGTACAGCTCCATCAACTGGTGGATCAAACTATAACATTGGACAAATTAAAGATGGTGAGTTTCAATTTGGTGTAGCTCAGTCTGACTGGCAATTCCATGCTTACAATGGTTCAAGTAAATGGGAAGGAAAACAGTTTAGTAATTTAAGAGCTGTTTTTTCAGTTCACAACGAGCCTTTCCAAATCTGGGCTAGAAAAAAAGCAAAAGTAAAAGACTTTAAAGGTCTTAAAGGTAAAACTGTTAACATAGGTAATCCAGGTTCAGGTCAAAGAGGAACCATGGAAGTACTTATGGAAGCAATGGGAGTTGACAATAGTTATTTTAAGGGAGTTACAGAGTTGACTTCTTCTGAACAAGTTAAAGCACTTTGCGACGGTAAAATAGATGCTTATGGATATTCTGTAGGATTTCCAAATGGTGCCATGGAGCAAGCAGCAACATGCGCAGCAAAAGCATTACCAATTAATCTTACTGGAGGACCTGTTCAAGGTTTAATAGATGGTGCACCTTATTATGCAGCAGCTACAATACCTGCGGGAACTTACACAGGACAAAAAAAAGATGTAACTACTTTTGGTGTTAAAGCTACTGTAGTAACTAGCGCTGATGTTTCTGAAGAGCTAGTTTATTTAGTAACAAAAGCTGTTTTTGAAAACTTTGATGATTTTAGAAAACAACATCCAGCTTTTGGACCATTGGAAAAGAAAAACATGATAGCTGATGGTTTATCAGCTCCATTACATCCTGGTGCAATTAAATACTATAAAGAAGCTGGATTAATGTAATCCAAATACTTAATTAAATTAAAAAAGGCCCGATATATTTATTGGGCCTTTTTTTTGTAATAAAGTATCCTTTATAAATGAATCAAAATACTACCACAAATGTAGAAAGTAAAATTAAAGAAGATTTATCCCCAACAAGGAATCTTACTGGATTACATTTAAAAATTGTTGGAGCTATAGCGATTATTTGGTCATTATTTCAACTTTGGTATGCTTCACCATTTCCTTTCTGGTTTAATATTGGAATGTTCAAAGGTTTACCCGCAAGGGCGATCCATTTAGGTTTTGCATTATTATTGGCTTTTTTAATTTTTCCTTTTTCTAGGTCAAAAAAAATCTCGTTTATAGACATTTTAATAAGCATAATTGGAGCATTTTGTTGTCTCTATATTTATTTTTTTTATGATCAATTAGTAGATAGAGGAGGCATTCTATTAAAAATTACACTAGGTAAATATATTATACCAATTGAGATAATTATTGGAATGATTGGAATTTTAATTTTACTTGAAGCAACAAGAAGAGTAATTGGAATACCTTTAGTTATAATAGCATCATGTTTTTTGTTATTTTCTTATTTTGGACAATATGCTCCAGATATAATTTCTCATGGAGGACTTTCATTAAAGAGACTTGTTGGATTTCAATGGTTTGATCAAGAAGCGATATTTGGGATTCCTATTGGTGTGTCAGTTGATTTTATTTTTTTATTTGTTTTATTTGGAGCGCTTTTAGAAACTGCAGGTGGTGGAAAATATTTTTTAGATTTAGCATTTGCTTTAGTTGGAAAAATGAGAGGAGGACCAGCAAAAGCAGCAATTTTAGGATCAGGAATGACTGGTATGATTTCTGGGTCATCAGTGGCTAATACAGTTACCACTGGAACTTTTACTATTCCTATAATGAAAAGAACTGGATTTTCAAAGGAAAAAGCAGGAGCAATTGAAGTTTCATCATCTGTTAATGGTCAAATTATGCCACCAGTAATGGGAGCTGCAGCTTTTGTTATGGCAAGCTTTATAGGAGTTACGTATTTTGAAGTTGTTAAACATGCTTTTTTACC
>CACLJJ010000042.1 GCA_902607215.1 uncultured Pelagibacteraceae bacterium | reverse complement strand
TATACTGATAAAGCAGAATTAACTATGAGACAAATGGATGATAGCGATTTAAAATTATATTTAGCAAAAATTACAGATGATGTTTTATATGCGTATAATGTTTATCAGATAGAGGGAGAAGGAAAGAATTTATTTTCTCAAATTAAAGGAGATGAAAATACAATTATGGGGTTACCAATTAAAAAAATAAAAGAATATTTAAACAATATAAAATGAAAAAATACTTAGTTATAGGAAATCCAATTAATCATTCTTTATCACCAAAGCTACACAATCATTGGATAAAAAAAAATAAAATTGATGCAATTTATGAAAAAAAACTGCTTATTAAAAGTGATTTAAACGAAGTAATATCACAAGTTAAATCAGGAGAAATTGATGGAATAAATATAACTCTACCATTTAAAAATTCAGCCATTCCTTTTGTTGATGAATTAACTTTAGAAGCAAAAAAGACACAATCAATTAATACAATTTATTGTAAAAATAAAAAAATAATTGGACACAATACTGATATAGCAGGTTTTGAATTGGGACTAAGACATTTTAAATATGATGCTTCAAAAAAAAAAATTCTTATTTTAGGAGCAGGAGGAGTTGTGCCCTCAATTATTTTTGCTTTAAAAAAAATGGGAGCACTTCACATAACTTTATCTAATAGAACCAAATCAAAAGCTGAAGATATTAAAAAAAACTTTCCAGAAATTGAAATTATAGATTGGGGAAAAATAGTTGAATTTGATATGATTATCAATGCAACAAGCATAGGACTAAATAATGATGATGAAATTAAATTAAATTATAACGATTTTGGGAAAAATAAATTTTTTTATGATGTAATTTATAATCCTAAACAAACAAATTTTTTAAAAAAAGCAAAAGAATTAGGGAATATGACCGATAATGGAAAAATGATGTTTATTTATCAGGCACATCAAGCATTTGCTATTTGGCATAAAATTTTTCCAAAAATTGATATCGAAACAATAAAATTACTAGATGATTAGAATAGCAATAGTTGGGAATATAGGTTCAGGAAAAAGCTATGTAGCCAAACTTTTAGGTTTTCCAGTTTTTAATGCAGATTCAGAGGTTGTTAAAATTTATAAGAATAATTACAAATGTTTTAAACAATTAAAAAAAAAAATACCTAAATTTATAAAATCATATCCGATCAGGAAAAGTGAAATTTCAAAGGCTATATATGCTAATAAAAATAATTTAAAAAAAATAACAAAAACAGTCCACCCCATTGTAAGATTAAACATGTTAAGCTTTATAAAAAAAAATAAAAAAAAAAAAGCGGTTGTGCTTGATATTCCATTATATTTTGAAAATAAAATTAATAAAAAGAAAGATATAATTGTTTTTGTTGACTCAAAAAAATCTCAAATAAATAGTAGATTAAAAAAAAGATCTAAATTTAATTCTAAAATTTTTAACAAATTTAAAAATATACAACTTTCAGCACATATTAAAAAAAAAAAATCAAATTTTATTGTAAAAAATAATTTTAGAAATGTATCTTTAAAAAAAAATGTTAAAATATTAAAAAAAAAAATTTTAAAAAAATGAAAGAAATAGTTCTTGATACAGAAACAACGGGTTTAGAAGTTAGAGATGGACACAGAATAGTGGAAATAGGTTGTATTGAATTAGATAACTATATTCCAACATCAAAAAAATTTCATTGTTATTTAAATCCGGAGAGAAAAGTTTCAGAACGGGCATTTAAAGTACATGGTTATTCAGATGAATTTCTTGCACACCAAAAGAAATTTAAAGATATTGTGGATGATTTTTTAAATTTTATCAAAGATAAAAAATTAATAATTCATAATGCCAGTTTTGATTTAGCGCATTTAAATAATGAACTTTCTTTGATTGGAAAAGAAAAAATTGATAAAAATATTGTTATAGACACTCTTCACATTGCTAGGGAAAAATATCCTGGAGCACAAATTAATTTGGACGCGCTTTGCAAAAGGTATAAAATTGATAATTCCAAAAGAACAAAACACACCGCGATTATAGACTGTGAGCTACTTACAAAAATCTATATTAATTTAGTTGATCAAAAAGAGCCGTTATTAAATTTTCAATCTTATGATAATACCGAAATAACTAATGAAAAAGATAATACAATTCTTTATTCTAAAAAAATTATTAAACCCACAGAAGAAGAACTTAAGCTTCATAAATTATTTTTAAAATCTAATTTAAAAAAAAACTTTTTTTAATTAAACTTTTCTGTGAAAAGTTTGTTAAAGTTAATTTTTTTATCAAATTTTACATCAGGATAACCAGAGTCGGATAAAATATTTAATAAAATTTTTTCAATTTTTTCGTAAATTTCAGTTGGTACATCGCATAATATTATTTTTTGTAGATCTTTTTTTTCTGTTACACCATCTTCAATTCTAACTATCGATGTATAAACTACTTCAAAATAGGATTTTTTTTCTTGTTTGGTTTTATTATTAAATTTTAAACAAGTATTTACTTCAATTAATTTATGTTTTAATGGGTTTGAATTAATATCAATATCTAATTCGTATTTTGAAATATTATCTTTTGTAAAAAGATAACTTTCTACATTAGGAGTTTCGCTAGACATATCTTTAATGAAATTGGATAAAATTTTGTATTTTTTACTCATTTATTATCATCTATATCTTCCGATTCACCCTCAATAAAGCCCTCTTTAGTATTTTTTTCTTGGGAATATTTTTTTGTAAATTTTTTAAAGAATAGTTTTCTTGTTGGAGGAAAAATAATTAATAAACCCAACAAGTCAGTGGCAAAACCTGGAATTATTAGTAATAAAGCCGCAAAGGCCAAAGCTGCACCTGAGACAATCTCATAAACTGGAAGTTCATTTCTGACCAACTGACTAATTCCTGATCTTAATGTATTAAACCCTTCATATCTGGCATATAAAACTCCTATAAAGGCAGTTATAAAAATTAAAGATATTGTGTTGAAAACTCCAATTTGCCCTCCAATTTCGATAAAAAGATAAATTTCAATTATGGGAATTAATATAATAAATAATAATATAGCGTTCATTTATTAATAGTCTAATTTGCTAGTTGAAATTAAGCAACATACTAAATATTATTTAATTATGAATTATAGTTTTGAATATATAGACATCATTCTTCTTGCAATGATAGCTGGTTTTATATTTTTAAGATTAAGAGGAATTTTGGGCAAAAGGACTGGTTTTGATGGAAAATTATCAACTGGTTTTAAGCAAGAGATCCAAAAAGAAACAATTAATAAAAATCTTGAAAATCAAACTTTTGATGATTCTGCAAAGCTAGAGTTTTTAAACGGTGCAAAAGCTGCTTATGAAATGATCGTCACTTCTTTTGCCAAAGGTGATAAAAATGTTTTAAAACCTCTTCTAAACAAAGAAATATTCCAAAATTTTTCTGACGAAATAGATCATAGAAAAAAAGAGAACATTAAATCAGAACTAACATTTGTTGGTGTTAAATCCGCAGAGATAAATAATTTTGAGAAAAAAGATAATATTTATACTTTTACAGTGAACTTTGTTAGTGAAATTATCACTTGTAAAAAAGATAAAAATAATAAAGTTATAGAAGGGAATCCAGATAGAATTAAAACAGTTAATGATGTCTGGAAATTTTCAAAAAATATGTGGAGTGATAATCCAAATTGGTATTTAGTAGAAACTCAAGCTTAATTGAATAATAAACTTTCAGATAAAGATAAAAGAGATTGGCAAAATTTTATATCAAGTAAAGATAAAATTGAAAATAAAGATAATTTTAATTCAAAATCAAATAACAAACAATTTTTAAAAACTATAGATTTACACGGATACACATTAGAGCAAGCAAATAAAAAAATTAGTAAATTTATAGAAAAGTGCTATATCGAAGGTGTGAGCAAAATAAATGTTATTACAGGCAAAGGATCTAGATCAAAAAAT
>CACLJJ010000041.1 GCA_902607215.1 uncultured Pelagibacteraceae bacterium | reverse complement strand
GCTATTCTTTAGTTTATTTACTTTGAGTTTAATCTGGTTACATTCTCAATGTGAAACCTTTATTGACAAAATACCAAAACTATTTAATATTTTTTGTACTATTAATTATATTAATAGCTTTAAAAATTGCCAATCCTAGTTTCATCAAATCAATTTCTTATATAAGTTTTGATTTGTACCAAAAGGTTTTTCCTTTAGAAAAACGAGATTCAAACGTGGTAATTATTGATATTGATGAAAAAAGCTTGAGTAAGTTCGGACAATTTCCTTGGAGTAGATCCGTTTTTGCAAAAATTATAGAGAAAGTTAGTGTTGCTAACCCAAAAGCTATTGGTTTAGATATTTTTTTTACTGAAAAAGATAAACAGTCACCTGAAGAAGTAATTAAAGCTTATAATTTAATACCAACAGATGTTGCTCAACTGCAAAATATTAAAGGCCATGATGAAGTATTTAGAGAAAGTTTAGAAAAATCCAAATCTGTTATAGCAGTATTAGGAAGTAATGTTTCTTCACATGGAACCTATGATAGATCTGCAAAAGCAAGATTTCTTTCAAAGGGAGGTGATCCTAAAGAATTTACATATTCATTTCCTTACTCGATTGGTTCACTTGAAAAATTAGAAAAGAGTGCAAAAGGATTAGGCTCCATTTCTTTTTTGGATCAAACAGATGGAATTATTCGTTCTCTTCCACTAATAGTTCGTTTTAATAATAAACTATATCCAACAATGGGACTTGAAATGGTTCGTGTTGGAAATAATCAAAAAAATTTATATGTAGAATTGAACGAAATTGGAATAACAAGAATAAGCTCAAGACCACATAAAGTTTTCTCAGACCCAAATGGAATTATTTGGATTAGATATAAAGAGTCACAAAAAAATCAGTACATATCTGCCAGCTCAGTATTTGATGGAAAATTTGAGGAGTCAAAATTTAAAAATAAATATGTTTTAATAGGAGCTTCTGCTCAAGGTTTGTTTGATTTAGTTAAAACTCCTTTAGGAGTTACAATACCTGGAGTTGAAGTTCATGCAAATGTAATAGAAAATATTTTAGATCAAAGTTATCTTATTCGAAATCCAAACACTTATATATTTGAATTAGTATTTTCAATTTTAGTTGTTTGTATTACATTTTTTTTCTCTCAAAAAATAAAACCTAAATTTAGTTTATCGATATTTTTTGGAAGTTTTATTTTAGTTGTTCTAATTGGTTTTGGTATATTTTTATTTAGATCAGAATTAATAGATATTAGTTATCCTATATTTATGCTTACAATAACTTTTTTAACAGGACTTTATTTTAGATTTGTAGAAGAAAATCGAATTGCACTAGCAAACTTGCAAAAAGAAGCAAAATTACTAAAGGAAAGAGAATTAGCAGGAGAGGTACAGAAAAGCTTATTTCCAGACATTTCAAAATTCGAAAATTTTATTTATGCAACTAACGTTCCAGCAAGAGATGTATCTGGAGATTATTTTGATGTAGTTAACGTTAATGAAAATGAATATTTTTTCACATTAGCAGATGTTTCTGGAAAAGGCATTAAGGCAGGAATGTATATGGCTAAAGCATCATCAATATTTAGAACACTTTCAAATCTATCGTACCCACTTGAGAAAGTTGTTTTTGGGGTAAATAACGAATTGGTTGAAGCAAAATTTAAAGGAATGTTTGTTACAGCCGTATTTGGTAAATTTAATATAGAAACAGGCAATGTGACTTTTGTAAATGCTGGCCATGAAAGTATAATGGTTTTTGATAGAAATAAAAATTTTGAATTTATAAAATCAGAATTACCCCCAATAGGTATTATAAAATATTTTACGGAGTCTATGGTAAAATCAAAAACTATTAACTTAAAAGACAAAACATTTGTGGTTTATACTGATGGTGTAACAGAAGGATATTTAAAAAATGGAGAAGAACTTGGTGCAGAAGGAGTACAAAGAATAGTTACAACATTAGACAATATAACTCCAAAAAATTTAGTAGATTCCATTGCTAACGAACTAAATTGGGGAACAGAAAAATTGAGAGACGATATAACATGTCTTGCTTTAGATCTTAAAAACACTGAGTTAGTTCAATTAAAGAAGAAGAAAAAACAAGAAAAATAAAAACGATGGATGAAGTTATATCAAAAATAACTCAGAACATAGATACGCTTTGGGTCATAAACTGTGCAATCTTGGTTTTTATTATGCAGGCTGGTTTTATGTGTATGGAAAGTGGTCTTTCAAGACATAAGAATAGCATTAACGTTGCGTTAAAAAACGCTGCAGACTTTGGTGTTTCTGTTGTGATGTTCTGGACATTAGGTTTTGGTCTCATGTTTGGAAAAAGTTTTAAAGGTTTTATTGGAACAGATTTATTTTTCTTTTCTACTGATATTTCGCAATATCAAACATATTTTGTATTTCAGG
This sequence comes from uncultured Pelagibacteraceae bacterium, assembly GCA_902607215.1. Lineage (GTDB taxonomy): Bacteria > Pseudomonadota > Alphaproteobacteria > Pelagibacterales > Pelagibacteraceae > Pelagibacter. Next base: position 2,635 of record CACLJJ010000041.1, on the reverse strand, counting down.
CAATGTTTGTAGCTACTGCTGCAACAATCATATCTGGCGCTGTAGCAGAAAGATTAAAATTTATTGGATATTTAGTTATAACTGTTTTTTCTACAGGAATTATTTATCCAACAGTAGGCCATTGGGCTTGGTCATCAAGTTATCTTGGAGAAGCAATGAACAAAGGTTGGCTAGCTAATCAAGGCTTTGTTGATTTTGCGGGTAGTACAATTGTTCATTCTGTAGGAGGTTGGATTGCACTCGCTGCGGTAATAATATTAGGTCCTAGAATTGGAAAATTTTCAGAAACTAACAAAGGAAAGTTTACTGGATCAAGTTTCCCTTTGGCTGTACTTGGAACCTTAATTCTTTGGTTTGGATGGTTTGGTTTTAATGGCGGAAGCAACGGATCGATGGATGGAGCAGTTCCACTTATTTTAATTAACACTTTTTTAGCGGCAGCTTTTGGACTATTAACAGGTTTAGTTGGTTCTTTTTTAATTTACAAAAAACCAGATCCTTTTTATGTTATTCTAGGTCCCCTTGCTGGTTTAGTTTCAATTACAGCCGCATGCAATTCTGTAACTTCAGTATTGGCAATTATTATTGGTATCATTGGAAGTATTGTTGCAATAATAACAACAGAGATTTTAAACAAGTTTGAAATTGATGATGTTGTTGGTGCAATACCTGTACATTTAGCGGCAGGGATTTGGGGAACACTTGCAGTAGGCATTTTTTCAGATCTAGAAATACTTGGAACAGGTTTAACAAGGTTTGAGCAAATTAAAATTCAATTAATTGGAATTGTATCAATAGGTTTATTTTCATTTATTATTTCATTTATATTATTAAAAACCTTAAATTATTTTTATCCTTTAAGGGTCAGCCCTATTCACGAAGAGTTAGGACTTAATATAGCCGAACATGGCGCTGTTTCTGCTGAACATGATTTAATTACTGTTTTAGACAAACAATCAGCTAGTGGTGATCTTAAAATTAGAGGTCCACAAGATCCATTTACTGCAGGAGGCGTTATCGGACTTTATTATAATAAAATGATGAATAAATTAGAATCAAGCGAAGCTGAAAAAAATAAATGGAGAAATAGAATTTCTAAAGAAATAGAGTTAGCTGTAAAAGTCCAAGAAAATTTTATACCTAAAAGAAATTTAGAAAACTATCCAGTAAAAGGAATAAATATTCCAGCAAGAGAAGTATCAGGAGACTTTTTTAGTTTTTATCCCAATAACGAAAACATTTATTTTATAATTGCAGATGTTGCTGGCAAAGGTATTCACGCTGGAATGGTAATGGCAAAAGCTTCTACTTTGTTTGAAGTTTTGTCTCAAGGAAAAGTTGATTTAGATGAAATGGCTTTTCATATGAATAATGATTTATTCAATACTAAAACTGGTGGAATGTTTGTAACTGGAATTATTGGAAACTATGATATAATTTCTGAAGAAATAAAATGGGTAAATGCAGGTCACCAACCAGCATTGATTAGATATACAAACGGTAATTTTGAAGAGTTTGAATCTAAGTCGCCTCCGCTGGGAGTTATTTTTCAAAAAAATAAATCAGTTTACCAAATTAATAAAAAAAATTTAAATGGGTATCGATTTTATTCATTTACTGATGGTCTATCTGAAAGTTTCAATAAAAATAATGAGGAGATAGGAATTGAAGGAGCAAAAAAAATAATAAATAATAATTTTAATTCTAGCTTAGCAGACGAATTAGACAATATGTCAAAAGAAGTTTTAAGCAATTCTAGTAAAGATAAACTTGATGATGATTTAACAATCTTGGTTATTGGAAAATAAACAATATTTCTTATTCTATATTACAATTATCAATAGAATCTGTGTAAAAAGCTTAAAATGGTTACAATATAGCTTTTTTATGTTTATTTCTTTCATTTTTCATAATATTTTATAGATAATCATATTAGGGAGATATGAAGAGAATAATTTTTTTATTGTTTGCAATAGCAACCTTGAATGGATGTGTTCAATCAACTTCATTTGTAGGTCCGACTTACACACTAGCTAAGTCAGGAAGTGTGATACAAGCTGGAAATTCAATAGCTGTATCATACGGATTAAAAAAAACATTTAATCAAACAAATACGAAATCAATAGTAAACTTACTTCTTGACGATGATATTAGAGAATGTCAAACAACTCATAGTGCCGTACTAAACGAAATTTTTTTTGAAACTTTAGATGGAATTGATTGTTATCGAGATCCATTTAGTGTTTTTAGATAAAAAAAATAAGTATAATTTATTTTAATAAATTATTTAGTTTTCCACTTTTTTCTAAAGATCTTAGCTCTTCATAACCACCAATATGAAGATTATCGAAGAATATTTGAGGTATGGTTTTTTTTCCATTTGCTCTTTTAATCATTTCATCTCTAAGGGCATCTTTTGTTGAGATATCTATTTCTTGATATTTTATATTATTTCTAGAAAACAGTCTTTTTGCCGCACTACAAAAATTACACATTGGTCCAGTATACATAATTATATTTTTCATATTTTATATATAGTCATTTTCTTTATTTTTTCTACAAAGGATAGCAAGACCCATTTTGGTCAATCATTTTTTATAAAAAATTCAATGAATTTTCAAAAAAAAATTAATGC
>CACLJJ010000040.1 GCA_902607215.1 uncultured Pelagibacteraceae bacterium | reverse complement strand
TTTATTAATTTTTTCAATCTTTTAATAGCCAAAAAGGGTTCGTGTATTTCTACACTAGTACTTAAAAATGCCTCATCAGAAATTAAATAATTTTTATTTTTATTAAAGTTTTTAAAGAATTCTTTAATTTTATTTTTATTTTTTTTGTATAACTTTTTATTTCTTTGAAATAAATACTGAATACTTTTACCAAAAACATTTTCATATGGTTTTCCCAAATATTCAATATTATTTAATTTATTAAATATTTTACTTTGTAGAAAAGTTGTGGCTGTTTTCGGATATCCTAAATGAATATAAATAAATCTTTTTTTTTTATTTTTTATCACTATCTACTAATTTTTTTTTGCTAATCCAAGGCATCATTACTCTTAGTTTAGTACCAACTTTTTCAATAGAATGTTCTGCTAGATTTTTTCTAGTTTCCAAAAAATTTTTTTGACCATTTTTACATTCATCCATCCACTGTTTTGTAAACTTGCCAGACTGGATATCGACTAATACTTCTTTCATTCTTTTCTTTGTTTCTTCTTTGTTTATAATTTTTGGACCAGTAATATATTCGCCATATTCTGCTGTATTTGAAATAGAATAATTCATGTTTGCAATTCCACCTTCATAGATCAAATCAACAATTAATTTAACTTCATGAACAGTTTCAAAGTATGCCATCTCTGGCTCATAACCAGCTTCAACTAAAGTTTCATAGCCATTTTTAATTAGCTCAACCAATCCTCCACATAAAACTGTTTGCTCTCCAAACAAATCGGTTTCAACTTCATCTTTAAATGTTGTTTCAATAATTCCTGATCTTCCACCACCAATAGCCGAAGCATATGACATGGCAAGATCTCTTGCTTTTCCAGATCCATTTTGATGAACGGCAAATAAACACGGAACACCACCCCCTTTTTCAAATTCACTTCTTACTAAATGTCCGGGTCCTTTTGGTGCAACCATAAAAACATCTAAATCTTTTCTTGCTTTGATAAGATCATAATGAATATTTAGTCCGTGAGCGAAAGCTATGGAAGTTCCTTCTCTAACTCTTTGCTCTATATGATTTTTATAAATTGTTGCCTGAAGTTCATCTGGTGTTAATATCATTACAACATCTGCCCACTCTGCAGCATCGGACAAGTTCATAACTTTTAAGCCTTTAGACTCTGCTTTTGTTTTGCTAGATGAACCGTCTCTCAATGCTACAACTACTTCTTTAACACCACTATCTTTTAAATTTAAAGCATGCGCGTGTCCCTGACTACCGTATCCAAATATAGCTATTTTCTTTCCTTTAATTAAATTTACATCGGCATCTTTTTCATAAAACATTTTCATATCTTTCCCCTTTAACTATTTAAATATTTCTGAACCTCTGGTCATAGCAATACTTCCAGTTCTTGAAACGCTGACTAAACCAAGTTTTCTCAAATTCTTTGACATTATGTCTATTTCTCTTCTTAAAGCAGTAATTTGAATTACATAAGATTTATTTGTTTTATCCAATATTACAGCGTTATGCTTTTTACAAGCTTTTAAAGCTTTTTGTCTTTTGCCAATGTTGCCAACTAGCTTAAATAAAGCCATTTCTTTAAATATTACCTTCTTATCTTCTCTTTTAAAATCTGCAACTTTATGCACTGGTACAAGTTTTTTTAGTTGTAGTTTGATTTGTTCTATAACTTGAGGTGTTCCAGTTGTCACAATGGTAATTCTAGAAATATTTAGTGTAGAATCTACTTCTGCAACCGTTAATGACTCAATATTATAACCTCTTCCTGAAAACAAACCAACTACCCTTGCTAAAACTCCTGCTTCATTGTCAACCCAAACTACAATGATGTGGGTGCTCAATTTACCTATTTTGCCTGGAATACTGTATGCTGATTTTGCTTTACTCATTAAACTAATGTTTTTCCTTTCTCAGTAATTTTATTTTCTTTCTGATCTTTAGGGCCCAATAACATTTGGTTGTGTGGCTTTCCCGAAGGTATCATTGGAAAACAATTTTCTTCTTTATCTACTAAGCAATCAAAAATAACAGGCCTATCAGTGTTAATCATTTCAATAATTTTATCATCCAATTCCTCTGGTGTTTTGGCTCTAATTCCAACACATCCATAAGCTTCTGCTAGTTTTACAAAATCTGGAAGTGCCGCTGTATAACTTTCTGAATAATTCTTATCATGTAATAATTCTTGCCACTGTCTAACCATTCCCATGTATTCATTATTTAAAATAAAGATTTTTATCGGAAGGTTATATTGAACCGCTGTAGACATTTCTTGCATAGTCATAAGAACTGAAGCTTCACCAGCTATATCTACAACTAATTTATTTGGATGAGCAACTTGAACACCAACTGCTGCTGGCAAACCATAACCCATGGTTCCAAGTCCACCAGATGTCATCCATCGATTAGGCTTATTGAATTTATAATGTTGCGCTGCCCACATTTGATGTTGGCCTACTTCAGTAGTTATATAAGTATCCTTATTTTTTGTTAACTCATAAAGCCTTTGTACTGCATACTGAGGTTTAATCGTTTCAGTACTGTTAATATAGTCTAATGATTTCTTTTCTCTCCATTTCTGAATCTTTTCCCACCATTTTGAAATCTTTTGTTTATTTGATTTTGCAAAATTAGGTTTTGTTTTTTTAATTGTTTTTATAGTTAATGAAATTACATCTTGTACATCACCTACAATTGGCAAATCTACTTTTACATTTTTATTTATTGAGGATGGATCGATATCTATATGAACTTTTGTTGATTTCGGTGAAAATTCATCTATCTTTCCTGTAATACGGTCATCAAATCTTGCACCAATGTTAATCATTAAATCACAATCATGCATTGCGTTGTTTGCTTCATAAGTTCCGTGCATACCCAACATTCCTAGAAAGTAATTATCATCTCCGGGGTAAGCGCCGAGACCTTGTAGTGTTGATGTTATTGGAAAACCTGTTGCTTGAACTAATTCTCTTAAAAGTTCACTAGCTTTTGGACCTGAGTTAATTACACCTCCACCAGTATAAAAAATTGGTTTACTGGCTTTTGTCATTAGTTTTACCAGTTCATCTACATCTTTCTGGTTAAAGTTATTGTTTTTTTTTCCATTTAACTTTTTTTGTTTTTTATATTTTGAATAACTTGTTTTTTGAAATTGAATATCTTTTGGAATGTCAACTAAAACAGGTCCTGGTCTTCCTGTGGTTGCAACTTCAAAAGCTTTATGTATTATTTTTGCTAAATCTTTTACATCTTTTACTAACCAATTATGTTTTGTACATGGTCTAGTAATTCCTGTTGTGTCACACTCTTGAAAAGCATCTGTACCAATTAAATGTGTTGGCACTTGCCCCGATATACAAACTAACGGAATGGAGTCCATGTAGGCATCTGTCAAAGCTGTTACAGCATTCGTTGCACCTGGTCCTGAAGTAACTAAAACTACTCCTGGCTTACCAGATGATCTTGCATAACCTTCGGCAGCATGACCTGCACCTTGTTCGTGCCTAACCAAAATATGTTTAAGTGATTTATGATTTTTTAATTCATCATAAATTGGTAGTACTGCACCACCTGGATAACCAAAAATAAATTCTACTCCTTGGTCTTCCAAACACTTAAAAACTATATCTGCTCCTGTACATAATTTTGACATTTAATCAATGTAGCTGAAGTTGTCCTTATTGGTCAAGTTTTAGAATAAATTATTGTGACAAAAATTTTTGAACTTCAGAAAAATGAACTGCAAAGTTCATTCCTTCTATGCTCTTACCAGCTAATTTTTGAGTATTTACTCCAACAACTTTGTTTTTGTAAAATAATGGACCCCCAGAATTTCCAGAATTTATCGCTGCATCAGTTTGTATGTATAGTACATTTGGAGTTCCTGACGCATTATATATGCTGCTTTCTTCTCTAACTGCACTAATCCAACCTTTGGTTAAAGAAAATTTTCTTCCTTTGGGATGACCTAATGCTTCAACCATTTCACCTTGTTTTAGCTGGCCTGAGAAAAATGAAACTGGTGAACCCTTCATGTTTGTTTTTAGTAAAGCTAAATCTCTTTTTAAATCTTTTTTAATGAGAACTGCTGATGATTTTTTTTTATTATTATCTATAATAGAGATTGACATTGCGTCCTCAACAACATGATAATTAGTTAAAATTTCATCTTTGCTTATAAAAAAACCAGACCCTAAACCGCTTTCAGTTCTTATAATAACTACACTTTTAAACCTTTCATCTTTTAGTTCATAAGATGATTTAGACAATGATGAACTTTTTTTTCTTTTACTCTTCTTTGATCCAAAACTAAAAAGGTTTCCAAAAGCCGACTTCTTTTTTTTTTTCTGTTTAATGTCCAAGCTGGAGTACAATTCTTTTTTGCCCAAAATTTCTTTCGAATTTTCAATTGAATTAATTTTGTCATATAAACTTTGTGCAGATAAATTTACTATTTTTTGGTTTTGCCATCTCGTTAGGTCATCAGTATTACTATATTGATTTATTAAAGAATCGTAATTTTTATCTTGTGGATCTATATTATATGCAACTTTAAAGTCTTTTGTTTCTAAAATATCTAATTTTTTTTCATAAAATTTTTCATTTTTGGACTCTATTATTTTATATTTAGCTTTTTTTTCAGCTTTTACATTTTGTACTACAAATTCATAACTTCTTAGCAATTCTTTTGTTATGTACTCTGAGGTGCTTGCATATTGATTTGTAAGTCTAGTAATTTGATATTGTAAACTTTTTGCCTGCTTCTGCCATTTAGATTGTAAGGCTACACCACCCCATTGTGTAATTAATCCACATGAGTAACACTGTGACATTTGAAAACCTCTTTCAGCTTCTGCCTGAGCTCTTCTTAATTCTCTTTCTGCCCTTCTCATTTCCATTTGCAACCTATTAAATTCTGGATTTGGAACTTCTCTAGATCCTGCTAATAGTTTTGATGTTTTTTGATTTTCTGAAACTACATTTGCTGCTGTTTCATAGTCTTCCGGAATAATTAAGATAAGGTTGCTATTTTTTTTTAAAATACTTTTTATATTTTTTTTCTCTACAGCTTCTAGTTTGGAAAAATCCAAACTACTAG
>CACLJJ010000039.1 GCA_902607215.1 uncultured Pelagibacteraceae bacterium | reverse complement strand
AAAAAAATTAGACATCTTCCAGTGTTAGAAAATAAAAAAATTGTTGGAATTATTTCAATCGGTGATGTTTTAAAAATTATGATTAATGAACAAAAAGAACTTATAAATCACTTACAAAAATTCATAACCAGTTAAAATTGATAAGGGGCGTTCTGTTGCCAGGTGCCCCAAAACCCCGTTACTTAATTAAAAAATTAATTAAGCAGCAAGAGCAAATTTATCATTTGCAATTATAATTTAGCCCGTCACGGTGGAACAATCCCGAACGAAAGAATAGCCTTTAGACATCCGTCGATCCTAGTTCACCCCCATAAGTTGTAAATGGTGGAGGTGGTGGGTACTGCCCCCACGTCCGCAATGATTATTACGAAATTCGTTTATCGTCATAGTTGGAAAACCAACACTATTAATATAAAAGCTATTTTTAAAGATTCAATAAATAAATCATGAAGTTAACTAAGGAACAATCTCAAGAGATTAAAGATCAGCAATCTCAACAAAATAAAACCAAAAGAGTTACCGCTCCAGAACTTGAAAAAATATTATATGAGGCAATTTCTGTATTAGATCACGGCTTTATAAGAGTAGTTGATTATATGGGAGATGATACTTCAATAGTTCAGGCAGCTAGAGTTTCTTATGGAAAAGGTACAAAAAAAGTTTCAACAGATTCAGGTTTGATTAAATATTTAATGAGACATTGGCACAGCACTCCATTTGAAATGTGTGAAATTAAATACCATGTAAAACTTCCAATATTCATTGCAAGACAATGGATTAGGCACAGAACAGCAAATGTAAATGAATATTCTGCAAGATATTCAATTTTAGATAAAGAATTTTATTTACCTGCATCAGAACATTTAGCGGCGCAATCTCAAATTAATAGACAAGGAAGAGGAGATGTTCTTAAAGGTGAACAAGCAAAAAAAGTTTTAGACTTATTAAAAAACGACGCAGAAAGAACTTATGATAATTATGAAGAAATGCTAAACGAACGATATGATGGGACAGTGATAGATGAAAAGAAAATTGGATTAGCAAGAGAACTCGCGAGAATGAATTTAACTTTAAATACTTATACTCAGTGGTACTGGAAAACAGATTTATTAAATTTAATGAATTTTTTAAGACTTAGGGCAGATTATCATGCCCAATATGAAATAAGGGCATATGCGGATGTTATGTTAGATACTTTGAAGAAATGGGTTCCTATTACCTATGAAGCTTTTATGGATTATAGAGTGGGTGGCACAGAAGTTTCTTCAAAAGGAAAAGCAGTAATTCAAAAATTAATAAAAGGTGAAAATGTATCTGTTGAAAAATCTGGTTTATCTAAAAGAGAGTGGAATGAATTGATGGAAGCTTTTGATTTTAAAGATAAGTTGATTTAATTTTTTCAGCAAAACTTAAATAAATTTTTGAAATTTCATGATCTGGATTGTTTTCAACAATTGGTGTTCCAAGATCACCTAATTTACCAACTTCAGAATTAATTGGTATTTTGCCCAAAAATTCTTTATTAAATTCTTTAGCTGTTCTTTCAACTCCACCGTCGCCAAATATAGAATATTTTTTTCCATCATCTCCTACAAAATGACTCATGTTATCAATTAAGCCAATTATTTTTACTCCAAGTTTATCAAACATTTTAATTCCCCGCTTTACATCTTGAAGAGCTAATTCTTGAGGAGTTGAAACAATAATTACTCCGTCCATTTTTATTTCTTGTGAAAATGTTAATTGTGTATCACCAGTTCCTGGAGGCATATCTACAATTATAAAATCAAGATTCTTCCAAGCAACTTTTTGAGTAAAAGTTTTTATTGCACTAGTTACCATTGGACCACGCCAAATCATTGGTGTTTGTTCCTCAGTTAAAAATCCAATCGACATACATTGAATATCATACTTATTTATTGGAATTAGTGTTTTGCCATCACTTTCCGGTTTTTGGTTTATAGAAAATAATTTAGGTAATGAGGGACCATAAATATCTGCATCAAGCAGACCCACCTTACATCCTATTTTTTTTAGTGCTAAAGCTATGTTTGTTGCAAAGGTAGATTTACCAACCCCTCCTTTGGCACTTGATATAGCAATAGTATATTTTGTTCCTTTAATTGGGTTTTTTTCAAAGGTTTTGCCACCCATTTTTTTTTTCATTGCGTCACTTAATACAGGTTTTTCCTTTGGCATAGTTCTATCTTAACTTGTTTTTCTTTATAAAGACATTATATAGATTGTCATGGTTGATGATTTTAAAAGCAGAGGTGGTAGTCCCTGGGGCAGCCCTCCAGGAGGTGGAAACGGATCAGGCAGAAAAGGTCCAACGCCGCCGGATATAGAAGAAATTATAAAAAATTTACAAGATAAGATTAATAAATTTTTTCCAGGTGGCGCTTCAAAGGGTGGTAAACCAATAATCTTTGGTTTGTTATTTTTACTAATTGTGTGGGGATTAAGTGGTCTTTATAGAGTTTTACCAGATGAACAGGGAGTGGTTTTAAGATTTGGAAAATTTGCTTCAACAACACAGCCAGGATTAAATTATCATTTACCTTTTCCAATTGAGACCGCTCTTACACCAAAAGTTACAAAAGTAAATCGAATGGATATTGGTTTTAGATCAGAGAGAGATAGTGGTTTTACTTCAACCGCTGTTGCCGATGTTCCAGAAGAAAGCTTAATGTTAACCGGTGATGAAAACATTGTAAATATTGATTTTTCAGTTTTTTGGGTTATCAAGGACGCAGGAAATTTCTTATTTAAAATTCAAGATCCAGCAACTACTGTAAAAGCTGCAGCAGAAACAGCCATGAGAGAAGTTATAGCAAAAAGTAAACTTCAATCAATATTAACCGAAGGTAGATCTAAAATTGAAAATGAAACGCAAGAGATTGCTCAGAGTCTTTTAGATGAATATGAATCTGGGATACAGATCACACAAGTACAAACTCAAAAAGCCGACCCACCTGATCAAGTAATTGACGCCTTTAGAGATGTTCAGGCTGCCAGAGCAGATATGGAACGTGCAAAAAATGAAGCTGAAGCTTATCAGAACGATGTCATACCAAGAGCGCGAGGAGCTGCAGCAAAAATTTTACAGGAGGCCGAAGCATACAAAAAACAAGTTGTTGCTGCGGCAGAGGGTGAAGCGAGCCGATTTTTGGCCATATATACTGAGTATGCAAAAGCAAAAGAAGTAACTCAAGAACGTATGTATTTAGAGACAATGGAAAAAGTTTTAGCGGATATAGATAAAGTGATTATAGACAAAAATGCTGGCTCAGGTGTTATTCCATATTTACCATTGCCAGAACTTGGACAAAAGAAAGCAACAAATTAATGAAAGCTAGAAAAATTTTATTACCGATAGTTCTTGCAATACTTGCAATAGTTTTCTTTTCAGTTTTTGTTGTTAAAGAAATTAATCAAGCAATAGTATTGCAATTTGGTGATCCAAAAAGAATAATCACTACACCGGGTCTTCGAGTGAAAATTCCTTTTATTCAGAATGTTGTGTTTTTAGATCGAAGAATATTAAGTTTGGATCCTGCGCCGGAAGAAGTTATTGCATCTGACCAAAAACGTTTAATTGTTGATGCATTTGCAAGATTTAAAATTACAGATCCATTAAAGTTTTATATTTCCGTTGGGGATGAAAGAGTGGCAAGATCGAGACTGGCTACTATTATAAATTCGAGATTAAGAAGCGTTTTAGGTAAACAAAGTCTTGCAACTTTGTTGTCTGAAGACAGAACAAAGCAAATGGCCATTATTCAAGAAGGCGTAAATAACGAAGCAGGAAAATTTGGTATAGAAATTATTGATGTTAGAATTAAAAGAGCCGATCTTCCTCAAGCGAACAGTGAAGCAATTTATAGAAGAATGCAAACTGAGAGAGAGAGGGAAGCAAAAGAATTTAGAGCCAAAGGTGCTGAAATGGCAGTAACAATTACTTCAACAGCAGATAAAGAAGTAACTGTTATTCTGGCAAACGCAAAAAAGCAATCTGAGATTATGAAAGGTGAAGGAGATGGTTTAAGAAATAAAATTTTCGCGGATGCATTTGGTAGAGATCCAAAATTCTTTGCTTTTTATCGAGCTATGCAAGCTTATGAAACGGCTTTGATTGGTGGAGATACATCTTTAATTTTATCTCCTGATAGTGAATTTTTCAAATTTTTTGGAAGCGTAAAATCTAAACCATTAGAATAATTTTATCAAAATGAATGAATTGATCATAGCTTTTGGTCTTTTCTTATTTATAGAAGGTGTGTTATATGCCTTAATTCCATCAAAAATGAAAAATATGTTAAAAAAAATTGATACGATTAGTGATGCTCAATTGAGAACATCAGGATTAATTTTCTCAATAATTGGCTTTTTAATTGTATGGTATTTTAAAAACTAAAATGAAATATAAATTTTTAAAAACATTAATTCTTTCATTTTTAATAATAAATCTAAATTTTTCTTTAAAGGCCGCCAATATACCTGGTTCCTTTGCAAATTTAGCCGAAAGACTAATGCCTTCTGTTGTAAATATTTCAACAACTCAAACTGTAGTTACAAACTCAAATCCATTTCCGTTTGAATTTCCTCCAGGTTCACCATTCGAAGATATGTTTAAAGAATTTGGAACACCACAGAAAAGAAAGGCAAGTGCTTTAGGATCTGGTTTTATCATAGATTCCAAAGGAATTGTGGTGACCAATAACCATGTAATTAAAGGAGCGGAAGATATTTTGGTTAGAGTAAATGGTGATAAAGAGTACAAGGCAAAAATAATTGGAGCTGATCCACTTTCAGATATTGCTGTATTACAAATAGAATCAAAAGATAAATTTACACCAGTTGAGTTTGGCAACTCAGATAAAGCTAGAATTGGTGATTGGGTAATTGCAATTGGCAATCCATTTGGATTAGGAGGAACTGTAACTTCAGGAATAATATCAGCAAGAAACAGAGCGATAGGATTATCAAGATATGAAGATTATATTCAAACAGATGCTTCAATTAACCAAGGTAATTCGGGCGGACCTCTGTTTGATATGGATGGAAATGTAATTGGAATTAACACAGCAATTTTGGGTCAGTCAGGATCAATAGGAATTGGTTTTGCTATTCCATCAAACAGTGCAAAAAGAGTTATTGACCAATTAATAAAATATGGTGAAACAAAAAGAGGTTGGCTTGGAGTTAGAATTCAGCAAGTAACAAAAGAAATTGCAGAAGCAGAAAAATTAGGCAAACCAAGAGGCGCGCTAGTATCAAGCGTGGCTCAGGGAAGTCCTTCTGATAAAGGAGGTATTAAATCCGGGGATATAATTTTAGAATTTGATGGAAAACCAATTAATGAAATGAGAGAACTACCCATGATAGTCGCTCAAACAAAAGTTGGTAAAACAGTAAAATTAAAGGTTTGGAGAAATAAAAAAGAAATTTATAAAAAAATTATTTTAGGAAGATTGGAAACATCAGATGATTTCAAAGCGTCGAAACCGAAACAAGATAAATCATATAGAATAGAAAATTTAAAAGCTGAGTTTAGACAATTAACAAAAAAAGATATTCAAGATAGAAAATTACCAATGAATACAACAGGTGCAGTAATTACAAAAATTGATCCAGATAGTCCAATTAACAATCTTGCAGTAAATAATATAATAATTGAAGCCCAAAAAAGAAAAGTTAAAACACCAGGAGATTTAGACAATATAATAAAATCTTCTATTGTTACAAAAAACAAAACGATTGTAATTGTTATTTACAACAATCAAAACCAAAAAAGTTATATTGGTATTAAGTTAAATTAACAAATGGACAGAAAGTCC
>CACLJJ010000038.1 GCA_902607215.1 uncultured Pelagibacteraceae bacterium | reverse complement strand
AAGGGATACTTTAAGAAAACAGGCAGAATGGTTAATAAAGACGACCAAGATGGGTCAGAAGCATCGGATTCTGTCTTTACTAAACGTTCATTATAGCCTGTTAGGTCTATGGACCATAATTTGGCTGAAAATCCTTTTCCTTCTGAGTCCGATTTTGTCTCTCTATAAAAAACTAATATTCTTCCGTTGGGAGACCATGAGGGAGCTTCTTGATAATAATTTTCAGTTAATAATCTTTCTCCAGATCCATCTGTTCTCATAACGCCAATATAAAATTTCCCTTTGTGAAGTTTTGTAAAAGCTATTAGATCGCCTCTTGGAGACCAAACAGGTGTTCCATAAAGTCCTTTTCCAAAAGAAATTCTTTTTACATTTGATCCGTCGCTTTTCATTACATAAATTTGTTGATAACGACTCCTATCAGAATTAAAGCAAATATACTTTCCATCAGGTGAATAAGAGGGCGATGTATCTATAGATGGGTGATTAGTTATTCTTTCAACAATTCTGCTTTCTAAATCCATTGTGTAAATATCTGAATTTCCACCCATAGCAAAACTCATAATTATTTTTTTTCCATCTGGAGAAAATCTTGGTGCAAAAGTCATTCCAGGAAAATCTCCTACTACTTCTTGAACGCCTGTTTCAATATCTAGCAGATATACTCTAGGTAGGTTTCTAAAATATGAAAGATATGTCACCATTTGGTTGGTTGGATTAAATCTTGGAGTTAAAACTAATTCATTTCCTAATGTTAAATATTTTGTATTAAAACCATCCTGATCCATTATTGCCAATTTTTTAATTCTTTTTGTTTTTGGTCCTTCTTCTGCAACATAAATAATTCTAGTATCAAAATAACCTTTTTCACCAGTTAAACGTTCATAAACTTTATCTGTTATAATGTGCCCAATTCTTCTCCAATTACTTGGAACTGTTGTAAAAGCCAAAGCCATCATTTCTTTTGCTGCCAAAACATCCCAAAGTCTAAATTCAACTCTTAATTTTTCATCTTGGTAAGTTACTTTGCCTGTAATTAATGCTTGAGCTTTAATTAACGCCCAATCTTCAAATCTTGGTTTCAGATGTGCAATATCGGGTTTTTGTAAAAAAGCATCTTTATTTAATGGATTAAATAATCCTGAAGTTTTTAAATTGTTCTCTACAATTATCGATATTTCAGATCCTATGTCTTCTTTTTTTAAAATTTCTTTTAAGTTTTTGTTGGATTTATTATCTATAGAAAGTGCTGATACTGCTATTGGCAATGGATTTAAATTGCCTCTTGTAATATCTACTTCAATTAAAGCGACAGCTTTAATTGGAATTAAAATAAATATTGCTAATAAAAAATTTAAATATCTCATTATCCCTCTAACATATCTCTTGCATCAAAATTCAATTGTAAATCCTTCCATCTTTCATAGCCTTTCGTTGGTACTCTAAGGGGCTGACATAATTTTACTGCTCTTAGTGCACTTTCGGCTAAAACTTTATAAAATCCTTGACCAGGTTTATTCATTCTTGCATGATCCAATATTTCTGATTTAATAACTGTTCCATCTGGTTTTAATTTTAGTTTTATACGAACTAATAATTTTTCATTATATGGTAATCCTAAAGGAATACTCCAGCAACCAAAAATTTGAGCCTTTAAAGCATCTTCCTCACTTAATGTAAGACCTAAAGCATCTACATTTCTGTCTTGAGATTGAGTAATTTTGCTTGTTTTTTTTGTTGTTTCAGCTGTTTCTTCTTTTGATTTATCAATTAAAGCAGCAATATTATTTGGATCAAATAGTTCTTTTTTTTCAAACTCAGAAACTTGTTTTATTTTTTCATCAAGTTTTTCTGGATTTTGTTTTTTTTCTTCAATCTTTTTAACCTTTTCAATTTTTTCGTCTGGCAAAGGAACTACGTCTGGTTTTTCCTTTTTAACTTTTTTTGGAGGGGCTTGTTCTGAGGTTATTTTCTCTTTTTCTTTTTTTTTTATCTTTTCAATTATTTTTTTTGCTTTTGGTGCGAAAGGAATATTTGTTTTTTCACTAATCTGGATTAATTCAACTGATATAATTGGTGGCAAATCAATCGGTTTTTTTACCAAAAAAGGAAGGCTTAAAGCAGTTATAAAAATCATAATAAAATGAAAACCAGAAGAAATGATAATATTTCTAATCAAATTATTACCTTTCTTTATATGGCTCGGAAATCAACGCAACTTTAGTAAAGCCAGAGCCCGAAAGCATACCCATTATCTCTAGCACCCGACCATAGTTTATGGTTTTATCACCTCTTACGTATATTCTGGTGTCTGTCCGGTTTTTTGATACAGCTAAAATTTTTGCAATAATTTTATCAAACTCAACTTTGGACTCCTGAATAAATATTTCTCCTTTAGAATTAATTGTCAAAGTTAAAGGCTCTTGTTCCTCTGGTAATGAGTCAGCAGAACTTTCTGGCAGATCAACTTGCACTCCAACTGTTAGCAATGGCGCAGTTACCATAAAAATTATTAAAAGAACCAACATAACATCAACAAATGGAGTAACATTGATCTCACTCATTGGTTCTTTGGAAGACCTTTTTATATTAAAAGCCATTTTTTAAATTATTGTTAAAAATCTTTTTGAAAAATTTTCTAGCTTTTGCAAGTACTTTTTAGAATCGCTATTAAATTTATTGTAAGCAACGACCGAAGGTATTGCTGCAAGCAAACCTAATGCTGTTGCAAATAAAGCTTCTGCTATTCCAGGTGCAACTATTGCTAAGCTGGTATTTCTTGAAATAGCTATTGATTGAAAAGAATTCATAATTCCCCATACTGTTCCAAATAAACCTATAAATGGTGCAGTTGAACCCACTGTTGCTAAAAAAGTATAACTCTTTTCGATTTCTTCCATTTGTTTTTCTATATTAATTTGAAGCATGTTTGAAAGTCTTTCATTCAATTGAGTCTTAGATTTAGTTTTAAAGGCTGCCTCCATTGATGCTTTAAAAACTAAAGCCATTGGATCTTCAATATCTCTTGGTATATTGTTATAAAAAGACTCGGCTGATTTTGATTTCCAAAACTTTTCCTCAAATTCGTTCGAAGAAATATTTATTTTTTTAAATAATTTAATCTTTTCTATTATTATCGCCCATGAGTAAATTGAACAAACTATTAAAATAATAATAACAGATTTAACTATAATATCTGCTCTTACAAACAACTTTATCAATGAAAAGTCTGCGCTGCTAGCTAGGCCAACTGTCTGAGATGTAATATCTGCTTCCATTAAAAAGATTTCACACTTAATTGTGTCATCAATTTGTCTAACTCCAATAAATTGGCTTATTCAGATTTGTATGTTTCATGAAAATAGCTAGCAATTAGTATTGCATCGGCTTTATTTGCATCTTTTTTTTTTGATAAATTGGCCGAAAAATAAGGAAAAATCTCAATTGCTTTGGTTCTACTAGCATCTTTTTCGGACTTAATAAGATTAAAATATTTCTTCCATTTAGCTGGTCTTACAAAATACATTGATAAATGCATAGCTGAACAAATTCCTTTTAAAATACCAAATGATTGACCAAAATTAAACATGCTTGTAACACCCTGTCCTGGCATTGCAGAAACCTGTTCTATAACAATTTTAATATCTTCTTTATTAAAGTCTTTGATTCTTAATGAAATTTCATTAAATAATTGTGAACCATTAACTTGTTTTTTATTTTTTTTTCCGTCAGCCATACTTGGCATTTCAATAGCATCAATAATTTTTCCATTTTTTAAAAAGCATATTGCGCCAGAAATCCCAGGATCAATTCCGATTATCAACATTAACTATTTCCAATTTTCAAATTAGTATAAACATTTTGTACATCATCATCATTGTCTAATGTTTCTAAAAATTCTGTTGCTATTTCTATTTGTTTTTTTGATATCTCTACACTATTTAATGGTATCCATTCAATTTCAGTAGAAATAAAGTTTTTAATTTTTAATTCTAATTTTTTTTTAACATTATAAATTTCACTTTTTTCGCAATGAATTTCATGAAAATCTTCTTTTGTAATGCATTCACCGGCCCCAGAATCTATAGCTAATTCCAAAACTTTTTCTTCTGAAATTTCATTTTTATTAATTTTTATAACCCCAAGTTGATTAAAATTATGTGAAGCTGATCCTGATGTAGCAAGACTCCCTCCGTTTTTTTGAAAAATAGTTCTTATCTTTGAGGCTGTCCTGTTCTTGTTGTCAGTAAGCGTCTCAACTATTACTGCTATCTTATCTGGTCCAAAACCCTCATATCTCATATTTTCAAAGTTCTCACCAATATTTGTGGAAGATTTATCTATGGCTCTCTTAATATTTTCTTTTGGCATATTAGCCGACCTTGCAGCTTGAATTGCAGATCGTAATCTTGGATTCATATCAGGATCTTTATCACCTAGTTTGGCAGCAACAGTAATCTCTTTTGAAAGTTTTGAAAAAATCTTTGATCTTTGCTTATCAGCTTTACCTTTTTTATGTTTAATACCTGCCCAATGAGAATGACCTGCCATACAATTAATGAGTATTTATTAAATCTCCTCCATAAATAAATGTTTTTATGTTTTTTGCTAAACCTGTTTCAGCATCACAATCAATTATTATACCAGTTAGGCTAGCTTCGCCAGTAGATGGGAAATGTTTTTCAGCATCTTTCTTTAGAAATTTATTTAAAGAGTTTTCTTTATTCATTCCAATAACAGAATTATAATCTCCACACATTCCCGCATCAGTTTGATATGCAGTTCCAAAATTTAAAATTCTTGCATCATTTGTTGGCACATGTGTATGTGTTCCTACCACTAAAGAAGCCCTACCATCAAAAAAATGACCTGCAGCCATTTTTTCACTTGTAATTTCTCCATGAAAATCGACAATTAAAAAATCAAAATCTTTTTTTAGTTTATTTTTAGAAATAAAATTTTTTGCTGCATCAAAAACATTATCGCACTTTTTCATAAAAATATTTCCCATTAAATTTAATACTCCAATTTTATAACCATTTTTCGAATTAAAAATTTCAAAACCTTTTCCCGGTGAAGGACTTATTAAATTGTAAGGTCTTAATAATCTTTTTTCTTTGTTTATGTAATCTGCGGTTTCTTTTTGATCCCAAACATGATTTCCCGTTGTAATAACATCTACACCACAATCAAAAAAATCGTTTGAAATTTTTTTTGTTATTCCAACCCCTTGGTCTGCTGCATTTTCGCCATTTACAATAACAAAATTAATTTTATTAATTTTAATCTGATTTTGTAAATTTTTTTTTATTGCCTCACAGCCTGATGGACCCACTACATCTCCTAAAAATAAAATTCTCATTTATATAAATTTCTTTCTGTAACTATATAGTCTAACTTTTTATCAAATTTATTAGTTGGAATCTTATTTACTTTTTGACACGATAAAGCCAAACCAATTTTAATTATATTAATATTTTTCATTTTTTTAAGCAATCGATCGTAATATCCCCCACCATAACCTAATCGATTTAGCTTTTTATCAAAAGCCACTAATGGAATTATGAGTATATTGGGTTTTAATTTTTTTTTTCTTTTTGGTTCTGGAATACCATATTTATTTAAATACAACGGATCATTCAAATTCCATTTATAAAAATCCATATTAAAATTATTTTTGATAACCGGTAAACTAATTAAAAAACCTTTCTGCTCAAATTTTTTCATTAGATCAATTGTATCAACCTCAAAATTTACGGGATAGTAACAACCTATAGTTTTTTTTTTTATATTTATTTTTTTTATGATGTTAAAAATTTTATTAAATTTTAGTTGAATATTTTTAAAATTTTTAGTTTTTCTTAATTTTAAAATTCGTTTTCTAATTTGATTTTTTGACACAACTTATTGGACAGAATTTTCTAGATTAACTTTTTCAACAAATTCATCTATTTGTTTTG
>CACLJJ010000037.1 GCA_902607215.1 uncultured Pelagibacteraceae bacterium | reverse complement strand
GCGCAATATCTATTGCGAGTGTTCCCCAACCACTTCCAATGTCCAAAACTCTTTGATTAGGTTTTAAATTAAGTTTTTTAATAATATGATCTATTTTATTATTTTGAGCATCCTCCAATGTATCATTTTCATTTTTAAAATATGCGCAAGAGTATTGTCTTTTTTTATCTAAAAATAAATCGTATAGTTTTTCAGAAATATCATAGTGATGAGCTACATTTTTTTTTGATTTTTTAATTAAATTAAAATTAGTTAAAAATCTATAGGTCCCTCTAACTTTATTTATAATTTTACTAAATTTATTTATTTCCCCTCTTCCAACATTTTCCATAAATAATTCTAAAAAATCAGTTAAAGTTCCATTTTCAATTATCAAAGATCCATCTACATATGCTTCACCAAAATGCAAATCTGGGTAAAATAGTAATTTGTAATATAATTTTTTATCTAGGAGCTTTACTATAATTGGATTTTCTTTTTTTGGATTGCCAATATTATATTTATTTTTTTTTGCGTCTATTAGTACAAACCCATTTTTTTTAAACAAACTATTTAAGAAATTTGCAAGGTACATAATTAAGCTACTTTTAAAAATTCTAAGTTAAAATCTAATTTATTTAATTCATCGAATAATTTTTTTTTATCGCTTTCATTTAATAAAGATAAGGGTGGTAAGAGATTATTATAACAATTATCAGCTTCTGATAAAAAAGAATGTATTCCTGAAATTAAATTATATTTATCAAACGCTGCTCTAACATTGCAAAGTTTCTCATTATATTTTTGATCTTTTTTGTTTTTAAAATCATCATAAACTTTTCGTGATAAATTTGCAGTTATATTACAAGTTGCTGTTATAATTCCCGAACATCCAAGTTCAAGCCCTTTTAAAAGTTTTAATTCTGAACCTGGTAAAATTGAAAAATTATCTATACTTAAATTTTCATATAAATTATAGGAACTATCTTTTACTCCTATAATTTGTTTTGGATATTTTTTTACTAATGTCTCAACACATTCGATGCTAAATTTATAACCACATAATTTTTCAAAATTATATAAAATAATTTTACATGATGATATATTTTCAATAAGTCTAGTGTAAAAGTTTATAACATCTTTATCCTTATAAAAATAATAGGCTGGAGGCATAATTAAAAATTTTTGAAAATTAAATGATTTGCTAGCTTTCATTAATGAAATTGTATCATTTAATGAATTAAGACCAGTTCCAATAATAAAATTTTCTTTATATTTACTTTTTGATAACTGTTCGATTAATTTTATTTTTTCCTCTAAAGAAATAAGTTGTGCCTGACCAGTACTTCCCAATATAGCAACACCATGACATCCTTGATCAATCAAGTTTTCTGTATGCTTTATAGTTTTAGTTATATCTAATCTTAAGTTTTTATCTAAAATAGATACAGAAGCCCCATAAATGCCATTAATTTTACTCATAAATAAAACTTATATAAAAAAAAAAAATTAGTAAACATTATAAGATATTTTATGAAAATTTTAACTATACAAAATAGAATGGGAATTGGTGATATGGTAATTTTTTTACCATTTATTGAAGCTATAGCAAAAAAATTTAATACTCCTGTTCATCTTCTTGCTAAAGAAAGTTCAAAAGCTCCACAATTTTTAAAGACAAATAATAATATAAAAGAAATCATAATTCTTGACCTGAACAACAAAAATAAAAATGGACAACATGATGGATTAATTGGTTCATTAAATTTAATTAAACAATTAAAAACTTATAATTTTGATAAAGTGTTCATTTTTAATTCATCATTAAGATACAATTTAATTGCAAAATTTGCATTAATAAAAAATATTTATCAATATCCATTATTTGAAAAAAAGAATCAGCATATAATTTTTGCAGCACAAAATTTTTTACAATTAAATCTTAATATAAAAGTTGAAAGCAATCCTAGTATTTCTGTTGATGATAAAGAATCTAAATTAGTTAAGTCTAAATATAATATTTTAAATAATCAAAAAAATATACTCTTGGGCATTGGTGGATCTGGGCATACAAAAAGAATTTCTCCTGAAATTTTTTTAAAGTTTATGGAATACTGTTCAAATAAATATAACTGCAGATTTTTTTTAGCTACTGGAAAAAAAGAAGAGGAACAAAAAATACTAAACAAAATTTTAGATTCTAAATTTAAAATTCAATGTGTTGCATTAGATCAATTAAAATTATCTGACACTTTGCCTGTTATAAAAAATTGTGATATTTCAATTTGTAATGACTCAAGCTTTAGTCACTTATCGGCAGCAATTGGAACTCCAACTATTGTATTAATGGCTGACACTCCATTGGTTTATGGTAGCTATAGTTCCCAAATGTATCCAATAATCCCCGATGGAGAAGAAACGGTTACACATGACACTTTGGGTAAGGACAAGATTAATCCGAAAAAAATTTTTGAAAAGTTCCAGGATGTTATAAATTAAACTAAATCTTTTAATATAATTTCTTTTGCTTCATTAACAATTGATGCTAATCGTGTTAGTTCAGGGCTTACATCTGGATGAATTTTTTTCATGATTTTTTTGTATGAATTTAATACCTCATCTTTATTATATTTTTTTTTAGAATCTAAATTTAAAATTTTGTAAGCTTCTTCTTTGGACATATTTTGTGTATTTAGATTGCTATTAATATTGTTAAAATTAAATCTACCTGAATTTCTTAATATCTTAAGTAAACTCCAAATCCTAAATATTTGTAGTAGAGTCAATCCTGCTTTTGTTTTAATTAAAGGAAGGATCATTAAGACGAAAGGTAGAGAAAATATAAATCTACCGGCATATGCCATCACAATTGCAATAATTAAGGATAAAGCTATTGTAAAAATTCTTATGCTTTTTGAAATTTTTGCACTAGATGTTTTTACAAACCAATTAAAAATTAAATAAAGTATGACAAAAATAATTAGTGTTAAGAAAAAAATATTCATGTAATAGATATCTTTTATATGAAAATACCACAATTAACCAAAAAACCTGAGAAAAAAACTTGTCACAATTTGACTTGGGAAGATAATTACAGCTGGATACATCAAAAAAATATTTTGGAGGTGTTAAAAGACAGCTCAAAACTTCTTTCAGAAGTAAGGAGTTATTTGGTTGAGGAAAATGCTTATACAGAACATCATCTTAAGGATACTAAAGATTTACAAAAAAAATTATTTGATGAAATAAAAGGGAGAATCAAATTAGACGATGTATCCTTACCTTATAAAGATATAAATTATGAATATTGGACAAAAACTACTGCTAAGGGAAATTATAATATTAAATTAAGAAAAAAGATCGGAAGTAATGATATTGAAGAAATTTGGAATGGAGACCTGGAAAAAGAAAAATTAAAAACAGAATATTTTGGTGTTGGCGATATAGAAGTAAGTTTTAATGACAAATATCTTGCATACTCTTTAGATCTTAAGGGTTCTGAATATTATACAATTCACATTAGAGATATAAAAACTAAAAAATTAATTACTGAAAAAATTGAAGATACATCTGGTGGCATAACTTTTAGCCTAGATGATAAATATATTTTTTATTCTAAATTAGACAAGCACCATAGGCCAAGAAAAATATTTAGACATAAAATAGGTACATCAACTAAAAGTGATATTTTAATATTCGAAGAAAAAACGGAAGCTTTTACAGTCGGAATGGGTTTAAGCTCAGATAAAAAATATTATTTTGTTAATAGTTCTGATCATAACACATCAGAAAAATATTATTTTGCTGTAAATGAAGAAGTTCCAAAACCAAAACTTATCAAGGCAAGAGAGAAGGGCATTATTTATAATATAAATTCTTGGGGTGGTTATTTTTATATGCATACAAATAAAAATGCTGAAGATTTTAAAATAGAAAGATGTAAAGATATAAGTTCTCAGAAATGGGAAGTATTTATCGCACCTAAAAAAGAAACATTAATTGGTGGTTTAATGTTTTTGAATAAATGGATCATTCGTTCTGAAGTAACAAATGCTCTTGATAAAATATTTGTTAGAAATATTAAAACTAATGAAGAAGAAGAGCTTATCTTTACAGATGAAAACGTTTATGATGCCAGTACATTGCATACTCAAAGAGATAAAAATACAGATTTAATTTACATTGTTTATTCTACGCCTAAAACCCAATCTCGTGCTTATTTGTACAACTTAAAAACTAAAGAAAAAAAGTTAGTAAAAGAACAAATTATACCATCAGGTCACAAACCCAAAAATTATATTGTAGAAAGACTAGAGTGTGAGTCTCATGATGGAAGAAAGGTTCCTATTACAATAACAAGACACAAAGATACTCCTATTGATGGATCTGCGCATCTTCTTTTATATGGTTATGGCTCATATGGAGCTTCTATGCCCACAGCTTTTTCCTCAACAAGATTAAGTTTAATAAATAGAAACATTATTTGGGCAACTGCACATGTACGTGGCGGAATGGAAAGAGGAATGAAATGGTGGAAAGAAGGCAAGTTATTAAATAAAAAAAATACATTCAAAGATTATATTTATTCTGCAAAGTTTTTAATTGATAAAAAATATACCTCTAAAGGAAAAATTATTGGAATGGGTGGGTCCGCAGGAGGACTGCTTATGGGTGTTGTTGTAAACGAAGCACCAGATCTATTTCTTGGAACGGTAATGGCTGTTCCATTTGTTGACTGCTTAACAACTAATTTAGATCATTCATTACCGCTAACAGTTGGCGAATTTGATGAATTTGGCAATGCAAAAGACAACAAAGAACATTTTAAATATATTTGTTCTTATGCTCCCTATAACAATATTAAAAAAATGGATTATCCTCACATATTAATTACAACAAGCTTAAGTGATAATAGAGTTTTATTCGATGAGTCCACAAAATTTACAGCTAAATTAAGAGAGTACAAAACAGACCATAATCTGCTTTTATTAAAAACCGAAATGAATGCGGGTCATGGAGGAAAATCTGGAAGAGATAGCGCTATAGAAGAAGTTGCTTTTGATTATGCGTTTGTTTTAAAAATTTCAGAAAAAACTGAGTCTCTCAATCTTGAAAAGAAATAGTAATTATATCAATTATGAATAGTTGCCTAATGGGATTTTCGTTAAACCTTGCCTGTGTGGGGGAATCTTCCCCACAAGTATTAAAAACACCCTTTGGAAACAAATCCAATTACCATATCATTATTGTCAATTTCAAATTTTCTTTCACAGGAAATTCCATATTTCTTTGTTTTATAAATTAGAAGTTTGGAGCCTGTTTCATTTTTTCCTTCATCATCAGGCAATCCCATTTCAATTTTAAGTTCTGAAACAGGTTGGCCAATAAACTTGCTTAGTTTTTTATTTTCTTTTTTTGCTATTTCATCAGTTTTAGTTTTAATCGTCTCGCACCCTGAAATAAGCAGAAAGAAGAAAAAACTAATTAAAATTAATCCAAAATTTCTCATAATATAGTTTACCATACTAATAGTATTCAAATATTAACTTATGAGTTGTATAATGTTAACAAACCTTGAATTTCAAGAGAATTTTTTAAACGAATCGAATAATCATACACAAATAGGAGGAAATATGTTGGATAAATATTTTAATTATAAAAAAAATAAGACAAATTTTAAAACAGAAGTAATTGCTGGTATAACAACTTTTTTAACCATGGCTTACATAATGTTTTTAAATCCGTTTATATTATCGGGTGAATTTGCCGGGCCAGAAAAAGGCTTTTTTGATTTTGGTGCTGTATTTACAGCAACAATAGTTGCAACAGCACTTGCTTGTTTTATCATGGCGTTTTATGGAAAGACTTGGCCAATCGGTTTAGCACCAGGTATGGGAATAAATGCATTTGTTGCATTTGGAGTTGTGGCAACAATGGGTTACACACCACAAGCAGCTTTAGGCGCTGTATTAGTTGCTGGTATCCTTTTTTTAATAATTTCACTAACACCAATCAGGGCATGGCTGATTAACTCAATACCCAAAAGTCTTAAATTAGGTATAGGAGCTGGAATTGGTTTGTTTTTAGCAATCATTGGTT
>CACLJJ010000036.1 GCA_902607215.1 uncultured Pelagibacteraceae bacterium | reverse complement strand
TTTTTTCCATTGCAGTTTTGTTTCTTTCTTCTAGCTTTTGACCTTGTACCTCAAGGCCATATCCAACATTTTCTATAACTGTTTTGTGAGGAAACAACCCAAATCTTTGAAAAACCATACTCATTTTGTGTCTTCTAAATTCGATTAATTTTTTTTGATCTAGATCCATAACATTTGTGCCTTCAACCAATATTTCTCCAGAAGTTGGATCAATTAACCGATTGATATGACGAATAAGTGTAGATTTTCCTGAGCCAGATAATCCCATACAGACAAAAGTTTCTCCTTCTTCAATAGATAACGATACATTATCAAGACCAACAGTATGTCCTGTTTTTTCTAAAATTTCTTCTTTAGTAGCACCATCTTTAACCATTGGAAAAACTTTTGAAGGACTGTCTCCAAATATTTTGTAAACATTTTTTAATTCTATTTTTGACATAATTTATATCTTTTTCTTTTTTTGTGTTCTTTCTTGAATTTTTTCTCCATAAGATTGTGTAATTCGATCAAATATAATTGCTAGCAAAACAATTGCAATACCTGCTTCAGTTGCCATACCCACGTTTAATTGTTGTAATCCAAGCAAAACTTCATCACCAATTCCTCTAGTTCCAATCATGGAAGCGATTACTACCATCGCTAAAGACATCATTGTGCATTGGTTTATTCCTTGCATTATATTCGGTAAAGCCAAAGGAATTTGAACACCCCAGAGTGTTTGTTTTCTGTTAGCACCAAAAGCTTCTGATGCTTCGATTACCTCTTTATCAACTAGTCTTATACCAAGATCAGTTAATCTAATAAGTGGAGGAACAGCGTAAACAAAAATTGCGATTATTGCCGGTACTGCACCCAATCCAAATAGTAAAATACCTGGAATTAAATAACAAAAGCTTGGAATTGTTTGCATCAAATCAAGTATAGGCAATAATGCATTTCTTACTTTTTTATTTCTAGCCATTGCAATTCCAATTGGGATTCCTACGACTATACAAAGCAACATACCAATAACTACGATGCAAGTTGTCATAATACATTTGTCCCAATATCTTGGACTTAAAAAACCTAGAAAAAAAGTACAGAAAGCAACCATTATAGTAGTGTTAGTTTTTCTTCCACTCGCAAAATAAGTAATAAGAATAACTATTGCTATAACAATTGGCCAAGGCAAACCAACTATAGAATCTTTCATTGATGTATACAGTCCTAATAAAAAGTTATTTATTCCTTCAAAAAACAATCCATATTTTACAATTAACCAATCAAAACCAGAATTAAGAGGTTGCATTAATGGAAAATCAAGCCACTTAGGCCAGTTTACTAGCCAAGAAAAATCATTAAATATATCTGTAAAATGTTCAGGTTTGTATCTAGGTTTGGCTGAACGATAGCTGATTATAATAAAAAATATAAAAACTACCGAGTAAATAAAAGGTTTTATAAATTTTTTATATTTTTTCATTTTTGCCTACTTAAAAAACTAAGAGCCCTTTTCAGGGCTCTTAGGTAATTAATTTATTGTTATAAATTAAAGCGAAGCTTTAACTTTTTTTGCAACGTCGCTTGGTACCCACTTCTCCCACATATTATTATTAGATAAGAAGTTTTTAGCTGTTGCGACCATATCGCCATCAGATTCATCCATGTAGAAAGCTAGAGATTTGTTCACATCTGCTGTCGGTATAGAATAGTTTTTAATGAAGTCTATGATTGGTTTGTTTTCAGCTTTACTTGCAAATTTAGTTGAAGCAGCTTTTGTTAAAGACATATTAACGTATTCACATGCACAAGTATCTTTATATACATCTGGACCATTTGCTTTAATATCTTCAACAACTTTAGTCATTGCATCCCAGCAAGCTTGGTCATATTTAGGCTCTTCCAATTTAACCAAATCTACTTTACCCATCAAACCTGTTGGTGTCCAATAGTACGAAAATACTGGTTTTCCTTTTTTAAATCCACCAGCAATCGCTGCATCCAATGCTCCACCAGAACCTGGATCGAAGTTAGTATAGAATTCATCTAGACCATAAACTTTGTGCTTCACTAAGTTAATAGTGTAGCAAGTCCATCCAGAAATACAGCTTGTCATTCTACCTTTTCCAGGTGCCTCAGGATCAGCAAATAGTTTTGCGATTTTAGCACTTTTCATATCCTCTACAGATTTTAAACCATACTTATCAGCCGTTGGTTTATCCACATAGAATCCTTGAGTAGATGAAGGAGTGTTAACACCAAGCTCAACTATAGTTCCTTTAGCTAGATTGTCCTCAATTAACTGAACAAGGTTGTCTCTCCAAACTTCAGTAATGATATCTATTTGTTGATCGAAAAGAGCTGCCATTATCGGAGTAGTACTTCCTTTTGTTGATTCTACTTTGCAGCCATATCCTTTTTCAATAATATAGCCTGCTATTGCAGTATGAATGTTAGCACTATCCCAGTCGAAGTCTCCCAAATGTACTTTACATTCAGCATTAGCGCTTGTAGTAGTAAGCGACATTGCTCCTGCAAATACAAATGAAAGTATTAAGTTTCTAAGAAATTTCATTAAATTCCCTCCATTATTAGTTTAAACTGACCGCATTAAAACTTGATCCGACATAAAAGACAACCTTTAATGACATTGATATTGGTCAATAAAGTATAGGAAAAATGAATATACAATACTTAGATTCAATTATAAATTGAATTGAAAACAAAACAAAATAAAATAACAATTGTTAATATGACAATAGAAATTTCTAAAGTTTCAAGAAATGGTTCAGCATTAAATGTTGAGTGGAGTGACGGAGAAAAAAGTAATTTTAATTTTTTGTGGTTAAGAGACAATTGTCCAACTGCACACGATAAAGACTCAAGACATAGAATGTTTAATATACTTGAAGTTTCAACGAATATTGAACCAAAGACATATAAAATTAACGATGAAGGAAAATTAGAAATAGTGTGGAGCGAAGGAAGTCATACTAGTTTTTATGATCAAGAATGGCTTAGAAAAAATTGTTACACTATAAATAATAATAAAAAATATATTTCTCCTTATCAATTGTGGGATAGTTCTTTACAAGAAAATTTAAAATCTATTAGTATAGAACATGATGAAATCATTAGTTCTGACAAAGGTTTGATAAAATGGTTAGAACTTTTACATTATAATGGAATTGCTATTGTAAAAAATACTCCAACCGAAAAAGAATCTGCATTTCCAGTTTTAAACAGAATAAGCCATACAAGAGAAACTTTTTTTAAAACACCTTTTGAGGTTATAAATATTACAAAGCCAAATAATTCTGCTTACACAGCACATACTTTAAGAAATCACATGGATTTACCTTGGTTTGAAAACCCTCCAGGCTATCAATTTCTTCATTGTTTAATTAATGAAGCGGAAGGAGGAAATTCTTCAGCGGTAGATGCATTTGCAGTTGCTGATTATTTAAGAAAGAATGAAAAAGAAATTTTTAAAACTTTAGTGAAAGTACCCCTTAAATTTAGAGACAAAGATTATACACAAAAATTACATAGAAGTTTTTACGCTTCAGCAATTTCTTTAACCAAAGATGGTGATTACAACGATATAAGATTTAGTGTTGCTACTATGGATGCATTAGATTGTCATCCCGATATTATGGATAAAATTTATAAAGCTCACCATAGATTTGGAAATCTTTTACATGATGATAAATTTCAAATTAAATTTCGATTAGAACCTGGAGACATCTTTTCATTTAATAATAGAAGAATTTTACATGGAAGAACGGCTTTTAATCCAAATTCAGGAAATAGGCATTTACAAGGCTATTACATGGATAGAGATGAAATTATAGGAAGACTAAATTATTTAAAAAAATAATTTTATAAATTCTCAAATATCAAATTATTATTTTTACTATACCTATGAAATTCTGATTTTGTTTTGATTGTGTAATAATATTTTTTAATTTTCAAATCTTGAATACTTTTGTTTTTTAAAAAAAACTTATCTAAGATTAAACAATCAATTTTTTTATTATTTGATTTTTTAATAATTGTTTTAACACTTGTAGGAGGTGAAAAAGATAATCCTACTTTTGTATTACTTTTTATTTTTAACAAATTGTAAATATTTTCATGTTTGAAAGAAATAAATACACATTTTGAAAATTTAGATGTTTCTTTCAATAATTTTTGTAGCAATTTTTTTGAGAAAGTTGGTTTTATTTCAATAAATAAAGGGTACTTATTTTTTGAAGTTTTAAGTAAATCTTTTAAAAGTGGAATTGGTTTTTTATTTTGAGTACTTATTTTTTTAATTTGAGAATATTCCATATTCTTCACACTTCCTTTTTTTTTAAAAATTCTATTTAAGGTAAAATCATGAAAGCAAATAAATTCATGGTCTTTTGTGGCATGGATATCAGTTTCAATTCCATAGCCCTTTTTGAAAGACTGTTTAAATGATTTCAGAAGGTTCTCTTTATATTGTTTGTTTACAATCCCTCTGTGGATTAATAAATGAGACATCTAACAATATTATTTCCACCCAGTGATTGTTTTTACCTCTAGATATTCTTCTAGTCCCCAAGTACCACCTTCACGACCATTACCAGATTGTTTATATCCACCATAGGGTGTTCCAGGGTCAAGTGCATTTCCATTTATATAAACTAATCCTGATCTTAATTTTTTAGCAACTCTTTTTGCTTTTTCTTTATCTTCAGTTTGAATATAGTTTCCAAGACCGTATTCAGTATCATTTGTAATTGCAATTGCTTCTTCTTCTGTTTCAAATGGAATTATACAAAGAACTGGTCCAAAAATTTCTTTTTTTGCTATTTGCATATTATTTGTTACATCTGCAAATATAGTTGGTTTAATAAAATAACCTTTATTTAAATTATTTGGAAGATCAGGACCTCCTGTTGCAAGTGTTGCCCCTTCATCAATTCCAATTTTAATTAAATCAATTATTTTATCATATTGAATTTTTGAAACTACAGGACCTATATGATCTCCTTCTTTTGAAGCCGTATCTACTTTAATTTTATTTGCTTCATCTGTTGCTTCTTTAACAGCTCTTTCATAAATAGATTTTTCTACAAGCATTCTTGTAGGTGCATCACATGATTGTCCAGAATTGCTCATTACATTTCTAATTCCATCTCTTACAGCGTTAGGATATGAGTCCGCAAAAACTATATTTCCACCTTTACCGCCCAATTCTAAACAGACTCTTTTAGTTGTATCCGCAGCATTTTTTGTAATTAACTTTCCCGCTCTTGTTGACCCCGTAAAAGAAATCATAGCAATATCTTGATGACCAGATATTTGTGTTCCAACTCCGGTCCCATCTCCATTAACCAAATTAAAAACTCCTTTAGGAAAACCTGCTTCATCTATCATTTCAGCAAGTAACATTGGAGAAATAGGAGCTATTTCAGGTGGTTTAAGAATCATTGTACATCCAGTTGCTAAAGCTGGAAATATCTTTAATGCTATTTGATTAATTGGCCAATTCCACGGAGTAATTAAACCACAAACTCCAATTGGTTCATAACTTATGTGATTGTTAGACTTTGAGTCAAAATGTTCTTCAAATTTAAAATTTTTTAATCTTATTATAAAATCTTCTAAATGTGACTGCCCAGATGCAGTTTGCGCTGATTTTGCATAATCAATTGGAGCTCCCATTTCCATTGATTGTGCCTCAGCTAACTCATTAAATTTTTTTTTATAAATTTTAAGTAATTTTTCTAAAAGGTTTATTCTTTCTTCTTTCGAAGATTCTTTCCATTTAACAAAAGCTTCTTTAGCAGCTTTGACTGCGGAATCAGTATCTTCTTTAGATCCTAAAGAAATAATAGCAAAAGGTTCTTCGTTAGATGGATTAATTACTTCAAAGTCATTTGATCTAGAAGGTTTAACCCATTTTCCATTTATATAAAAATTTCTTTTATCAAGCATTTTAAATTAAACTTTTTTCCATATTACTGGATACATATCTGTATCTAGGCAATCACCAGACTTCAGTCCTTTTTTTATCATTTCGGCACTATGGTCAGGATCCATACCATAATTACGAAATTTGATTCGAATATCATCACCTGCCCATTTGGTTGTAAAGACTCGTAGCTCACAATCATCATCTAATTTTCCTGAACCTCCATGCATAGTACGGCCGTTAAAAGCAATACAATCACCTGGTTGTACATCCCAACTTACGACACCAAAACCTTCAGGGTCAGCATTTATATTTGGAAGTTCTTGTTCAGCAATGTCGGAAAAATCAACTTGATCAACATTTTTTTTTCCTACAGGATTAAGATCTCCAAAATTGTACTGTTTAAAAACAGTTTTCCAACGGTGTGAACCTGGCACAAATGACAACGAGCTTTTTTTTTTAACAGGCACTAAAGGCATCCAAATTGAACAAGCATCATAACCCTCAACTGACCAATAA
>CACLJJ010000035.1 GCA_902607215.1 uncultured Pelagibacteraceae bacterium | reverse complement strand
CATAGCGAGCAAACTAGCATTTAATATATTGCATCTTTCAATTTCGATTTTTGATGCAGAACCAATCGCCCAGATAGAGTTTTTTTTAATATATTTTTCTAAAATTTTACGATTTTTTCTTGATAGTTTTTTTGAGTCTTTTAATTTTTTTTTGTCAATTTTTTTTTTTAAAATTACGGCAGCGGCATAGACAGGCCCAATGAGACTTCCTCTTCCGACTTCATCTACTCCTGCCAATAATTTTTGCATAATTATATATTTATGTTTAATTCATCAATTTTTTTTCTTATTTCTTTTAAATCAGACCAAGAATATTTCTTTTGATCAGCTTGTCTTAAAAGATATGCAGGGTGAAATGTGATAATTGATGCATAGGTTTTATCTTTAATTATTATTTCTTTCCATTTACCTCTCTCCTTTGAAATTTTAATGTTATTGCCAACAAGTGCTTCCATTGCGGTGCTACCCATAATTATTAAAATTTTTGGATTAATAATTAAGATATGTTCTCTTAAATATGTGGAATAACGATTTATTTCAGCTGACGAAGGTTTCCTGTTGTTAGGGGGTCTGTAATTGACTACGTTTGTAATATATACACTTTCTCTTTTTATGTTTATTGCTGACAACATTTTATTTAATAAATTACCTGCGTCGCCAACAAATGGCTTTCCTATTTCATCTTCTTTCTCTCCCGGGCCTTCTCCAACAATCATTATTAGACTATTAAAATTACCATCACTAAATACCATTTTCTTTGCGTTCTTTTTAAGATCACAACTATCTATTAATGATATTTTTTTTTTAAGGTTTTCTAGTTGTAATTTAATATCTTCTGGTTTATTCAACTTTTTAAAGCGATTAATTGGCTCATTGCTATAAACATAGTTCGATTCTATTGATTTTAAAATCTCTTCATTTATTATTTGTTTTTTAATCATAATTTAAATTAATGATATCAAATTATTTTAAAGTTTTCTTTATTCTATTTTTATTTATTTTCTCGAATGAGGCGAAATCGAAAAACAACCAAAATATTGAATTTAACGTCAATGAATTATCTAATTATTTTTCAGCTGTTATTTCTTATGGCAATCAAGACAATGAACAAGCACTTAAATATTTTAAATCGTCAAAGAATTTATTAAATAAACATGATGAATATTTAAAACAGTATATTTTTTCTTTAGTTTTAAATCAAAATGTAAAAAGAGCTATACAAGAAATAAAATTTGCACAGAACAAAAAAAATTCAAATTTTTTTGAATCTTATCTTTTATTAACTTTAGACAGTATAAAAAAAAAAGATTATGAAAAAAGCAGCTTATATTTAAATAAAATCTCAAATTACAAGGATCAAGGTACATTTGAACAGATAATTTATGAAACTTTAAGAAGCTATTTATTTACATTTGAAAGAAAAAAAATAAGTCCTCACAAGTCTAACTTTGGTAATCTTGCCTTAATTAATGAGGCCTTTGTCAGATGTTATTTAGATGATCCGAAAACTACAGTTTATTTTGAAAATTTACGTAATTCTTCATCAGCAAATTATTCAAGATATTTGTTTTTTTATGTGAACTATTTAGTTAACAAAAATAAATTAACTGATGCAAAAAATTTATTATTAGAAGTAGATGATCTCAGCAATAGTTTACTTATTTTACAAACCAAATTGTGGATTGATGAAAATAAAACTAATAATTTTAAAAAAATCTTTTCATGTAAAAATGAAATAAATATTTTAGGTGAATTCTTTTTTTTAATTTCAAATTTGTATTCAACTCAAAATGATTTTGAAAAATCAAATTTTTATTTAAGTATATCAAATTTTTTAAACAAAAAATTTAAATTTAATTTGTCTTTAATGGTGGAAAATTATTTTATTAACGAGAACTTCAGAGAAAGCAAAAATATTCTTAAAAATTTTGATGAAACCGATGGTATATATTATTGGTATAAAATTAAAAAAATTTCAAAAATAATATCTAAAGAACAAAATGATGATCAATCTTTAAGATATTTAGAAGCAAAATTTAATGAAATTAGCAAACCATCTACAAAAATTTTGTTTGATATGGCTAATATTTATAAAAATTTTAAGAAATATGATAACGCAATTAAATTATATTCCAAAGTTATGCAAAGTGTTGAAAAAGATGAATATATATATGCAGATTTGCTTTACAAAAGAGGTGCTAGCTATGAAAGATTAGGTAATTATAAAAAGTCAGACATTGATTTATTGACAGCATTAGAAATTATTCCTGATAATTCATATATTTTAAATTATTTAGCTTATTCCTGGCTTGAGAGAAATTATAAAATTCCCAAGGCAATTGAAATGTTAGAGTTAGCTTACAAACAAAATGAAAACGATCCTTACATAATTGATTCAGTTGGATGGGGTTACTACCTTACTGAAAAATTTGAGGAAGCTGAGATTTTTATGAGAAGAGCTTTGGAAATAATGCCAAATGATCCAATAGTTAATGAACATTACGGGGATATTTTGTGGAGTTTGAATAGAAAAGTTCAGGCAAAGTATTTTTGGAACAATGTTTTAAAATTCAAAGATATAAATGCTGAAACAAAAGAAAAAATTAAGGCTAAATTACTTAAAGGACCAAAAAAAGTTAATGGAAATTCATAAATTAAAATCTAATGCTAAAATCAATATTAATCTAAATATTACAGGCAGGTCATCATCAAAAAAAATTCATTTTATAGAAAGTCTCGTTGTTTTTATTGGATTATCAGATTTAATAAATATTCAAGAAACTAATTCCAAATCACATAAAATTATCTTTAAGGGAAAGTTTTATAAAGATATTCCAAAAAAAAACACGGTATTTAAATTATTAAATTTATTAGATAATAAAAAATTATTACGCAAAAAAAAATATAAGATTACAATAAAAAAAAACATACCCCAAAAATCTGGAATGGGTGGTGGATCAATGAACGCAGCAACTATCTTGAGTTTTTTCTTTAAGAAAGGATTGTTGAGCTTAAATCAAACAAAGAGTTACGCAAAAAAAATTAGCTCAGATGTAATTTTGGGATTGAACAATAAAGCAAAAATTTTATATTCCAACGGCAATGTAAAAGAAATTAAAAAAAAGATAAAGTATACTGTTTTGTTAGTTAAGCCATTTTATGGCTGTGCTACAAAAAAAATTTTTGCTATAAATAAAACCTTTTCAAAAAAACAATATTTTTCTAATAAAAAAATAAATATTAATGAGCGGATGATTGTTCAGAGTAAAAATGACCTAGAAAGAAGTGCATTTAAAAAATATCCCAAATTAAAGACATTAAAAAATAAGCTTTTAGAGAACCAAAAAGCCGAATTTGTTCGTATGACAGGTTCTGGATCCACACTAGTTGTCTATTTTAAGTCCAAAGTGTCGGCAAAAAATGCGTTGAAAATGTATAAAAGAAAATTAAATAAATGTTGGTGTATTTTATCAAAAATTATATAAAAATTTACTTGTTAGGAAGTAATAATTTAATTTTGGGGCGTAGCCAAGTGGTAAGGCAGCGGTTTTTGGTACCGCCATCCTAGGTTCGAATCCTAGCGCCCCAGCCAAATATGTTTAATTTATTAAATAAGATTTTTTATCCATCAAAAAACTTAAATGTTTTTAGTTCAAAATTTTCAATATTGAAAAAAGAAACTAACATAGAAAGAATATTTAAAGCTATAGAAGATTATTCTCAAGAGGCAGAACTAAGATATGTTGGGGGATGTGTAAGAAAAATTTTAAACAATGAAAAAGTTGAAGATATTGATCTAGCAGCAAACATCGAACCAACAAAAGTCAAAGATGCTTTGCAAAAAAATGAAATAAATTTTTATGAAACTGGCATCACACATGGAACTATTACAGCATCAATCGAAAATGAAAAATATGAGATAACATCTTTAAGAAGTGATATATCAACAGATGGAAGGCATGCTAAAGTAGAGTTTACTAATAATTGGCGTCAAGATGCTGAGCGAAGAGATTTTACAATTAACTCAATTTATAGTGATATAAATGGAAATTTATTTGATCCCTTTGATGGAAAAAAAGATTTAGAAGATGGAAAAATTATATTTGTAGGTGATGCTGAAAAAAGAATCAAAGAAGATTATCTAAGAATTTTAAGATACATTAGATTTTTTTCAAACTACAGCAAGTTTAGTCACGATCTTAACGTACAGAAAGCAATTAAAAAAAATATTAATGGAATAACCAATGTATCTTCAGAAAGATTATTAGATGAATTTAGGAAAATTTTTAATTCAAATACTATAAAAAAATTATGTGAAGATGATTTTTCTTTTCAGATTGTTAAACTTATTTTTCCTCAATTTAAGAATCTTAAGATTCTCAAGAATTTAAATAATTTTGGAAAAAACAACTTAAAAAATATAGATTTTTGTTTTTTGTTATCATTGCTTGTTGTTGATGAAACAGATAACTCAGATTATTTTTTTTATAAATTCAATATTTCAAAAAAAGACCAAAAAAGAATTTTAATTATAAAAAATTTTTTTTATAAAAAAGATCAAAATCAAAAAATAAATACACAAAATTTGTGGAAAGTTTTTTATAAATATGGAAAAGAAGGTTTAAAAGATATTCTAAATTATAAACTTTTTAGTTCTAAAAAAATTGAAAAAAAAATCATTGATCATTTAAAATTTTTTGATAACAAAGATGTTCCAATCTTTCCAATAAAAGGAGAAGAATTAATGAAAAAATTTAATATTCTTCAAGGCAAGAAAGTGGGTCAAAATCTTAAAATAATTGAAGACTATTGGATAAATAATAATTTTAAAATTTCTGATAAGGAGTTAGAAAAAATTATTAAAAGTTAAATATACTTAACATCTTTAATTTCTAAATTTTTCACACCAGCTGGAGTATTAATTTCGACCAAGTCTCCTTTATTTTTTCCGATCAATCCTTTTCCTATTGGAGATTTGAAGTAAATTAATTTTTTTTTAATATCAGCTTCATCTTTTCCAACAATTTTATAATCTATTTTCTCATTAGTGTCTAAATTAGTAAGATAAACTGTTGATCCAAAAATAACTTTTCCATCATTTAAAATTTTTGTTATATCAATAACATTTGCTCTTGCGATGATATCGTTAATTTCTACAATTCTACCCTCATTATGAGACTGTTGTTCTTTAGCAGCATGATATTCTGCATTTTCTTTTAAGTCACCATGTGATCTAGCTTCAGCTATTGCAGAAACAATTTCTGGACGTTTTTTTTCTTTTAAAAAAACTAATTCTTTTTTAATTTTTTCTAATCCTTGCGATGTAATTGGTTCTTTATCCATAATTATTTCCACTTAGCCAAAGGAGGTAATGACATTAATATACCCTCTACATTTCCACCCGTTTGTAATCCAAACTTTGTTCCTTTATCATATAATAAATTAAACTCCACATATCTTCCTCTTTTAAAGTATTGAATATTTTTTTGTTTTTTTGTCCATTTTTTTTTCTTTTTTTTAAGTACAATATTTTTTAAAATTTTTTTAAAAGTAATCCCAACATCTCTTACAAAGGAAAAATCTTTTTCCCAATTATCTTTTTTGTAGTCAAAAAATATGCCACCAATACCCCTTGGTTCATTCCTATGAGGTAAATAAAAATAATTATCACACCATTTTTTATATTTTTTATAATAATTTTTATTATGTCTATCACAGGTCTTTTTTAACTCGTTATGAAACCATTTATTTAAATTATTATCCTTTATGCAAGGTGTTACATCCATACCACCGCCAAACCAGCCGTGCGATGTACAAATGTATCTAGTATTAAAATGCATTGCTGGAATATGAGGATTTTTCATATGCATTACTATAGAAATGCCTGAAGCCCAAAAATTAGGACTTTTATTTGTTCCAGGAATTTGGTTTCTAAATTTTTTTGAAAATTTTCCATTAACTTCGGAGAAGTTTATACCAACTTTTTCAAATATTTTTCCATTTGTAAGAATTCTAAATTCTCCTCCGCCTTCTTTTTTATTTTTGCCTTTAAACCATACCTTTGATTTAAATACATTTTTTTTCCCCTCAAGTTCTTCAACATCATTACAAATTATATCCTGTAATATTTTGAACCAATTTTTTACAAGTTTTTTTTTTATTTTAATATCCATAAAACTTATTTTATTTGTCTTAAGCTTTCTGCAAGTACGATCGCTACTGATGTTGATAAATTCAATGATCTTTTTTTATCTATCATTGGAATTTTAAGTTTATTTTTAAGCAAGCTATGAACTTTATTTGGCACACCGGCGCTTTCTTTTCCAAAAAGTATTGTATCGTCTTTTTTAAATTTAAAATCAGTATATATTTTTTTTGCTTTCGTTGTAATTAAAATTACTCTTTTATTAATTTTAGATTTGAAAAAATCATCTGCGCTATTATAAAATTTTATTTTTTTTAAATTCATGTAATCCATAACTACTCTTTTAAATCTTTTATCGGTGAACAAAAAACCACACGGTTCAATAATCTCTAGAGTTGCACCAAGGCAAGAACAAGTTCTAATTATTGCAGCTGTATTTTGTGGTATATCTGGCTCATATAGGGCTATTTTAGGAGCAAAAATGAGTTTATTGTGTGTCATTGTATCAGTAGAAATTATAGTTTTTTGTTATATGAAATCATATAGTGGATACTAATAATTAAATTGATAAATGTCAGATAAAAAAACTAAAAGAAGAGAATTTATTTATACAGTATCTTATGCGTTAGGAGCGGTAGGAGTTGGAGCAACTGTGTGGCCATTAATTGATCAGATGAATCCAGATGCTTCTGTCAAGGCTCTTTCTAGCACCGAAGTAGATGTAAGTTCTGTTTTACCCGGTCAATCAATTACTGTGTTATGGAGAGGAAAACCTGTTTTTATAAAAAGAAGAACAGAAGAAGAAATAGCAAAGGCAAGAGAAGTTGACCTGAAAGA
>CACLJJ010000034.1 GCA_902607215.1 uncultured Pelagibacteraceae bacterium | reverse complement strand
TAAAGATTGTATTGATGGACAGCTAGGTCCATTAGCAGGCGTATTATCTGCTATGAAATGGGCAAAAAAAAATTTCAATACTTGTAGTTGGATAGCAACATTTCCATGTGATACTCCTTTTTTTGACATTTCTCTTATTGAAAAATTTAAAAAAGTATCCAAAACTAAAAATAGTAAACTTTATTTTGCGAAAACAAGACATAAACGTCATAATATTTTTGGCTTGTGGTCTTTGAGTTTGATGGATCAATTAGAAGAAGATTTAGTAGTTAATAAAATAAGAAAAGTAGAGGATTGGGCAAATAAAATTGACCTTTCTTTTCCAAAAATTAATTATAATATTATTTTGAAATCACCCGAACTTCTTCAAAACAATCAGTCAGAATTTTCTAAAACCGGTGGTATTCACGCAAGCGCACTTATTGGTGGCAAAGGTGAAGTTATTGCAATACGTGAAGATGTGGGGAGACACAATGCTTTAGATAAATTAATTGGGCATGCGTTAAAAAATAAAATCATTAAACCAGAAAATCAATTTATAGCTTGTTCTGGAAGACTTAATTTTGAGCTAGTTCAAAAAGCGTTAATGTCAAATATAGGCTTAATGGCAGGAGTTGGTGCGCCAACAAGTCTCGCGATTGACTTAGCAAAACGCTTTAACATGACATTAGTGGGTTTTGTAAAACAAGACAGCTTTAATATTTATAGTAATAAAGAAAGAATTATAATAAAAAGCTAAAAATTTAAAAGGGTAAATTGTGTCAAAAAACATAAGTAAACTATCTGGTAGAATTGGTTTAAAAAATAACCTATTTCAAAAAATTTCTGATCGATCTCTAAATTCTAACAATAGCGATGGTATTAAAGAAATTGCTGAAGAATATAATATGGGAGTTTCAACAATTCATGGAGCAGAAAGTTTTTATGAATTTTTAAGACCAGCTCATAGAAAAAAAAAAGCTTTCGTTTGTAATGGCAGTGCTTGTATGTGTGCTGGAACTCAAGATTCAATAAAAAAAAAATTAAAAGAAAAACTAGGCGATGACAAAGTTGGTGAAATGTTCTGCCTAGGACACTGTTATGAAAATAGCTCTTTCCATTACAACGGAGAAAATTATGCAGGCAATAATATTGATAAAATTGATCAAATTATAAAAGGGGAAAATATAACTCAACAAAAGTTTGTTTCTAAAAGTTTTGCTTCAACAAGTTTTTTAATGGATGACAAACTTTTAAATTTAAATCAATTTAAAAGTTTATTAGAAAAATTTATTAATTTTGATAAAAAAGAAATAGTTAAATCAATTTTAAACTCTAATCTTTCTGGTAGAGGTGGAGCTGGTTTTCCTACTGGATTAAAATGGGATTTTTGTAGTAAAGAAAAATCAGAAAAGAAATATGTAATTTGCAATGCTGATGAAGGAGATTCAGGAGCTTTTTC
The DNA here is from genome assembly GCA_902607215.1 of uncultured Pelagibacteraceae bacterium. GTDB lineage: Bacteria > Pseudomonadota > Alphaproteobacteria > Pelagibacterales > Pelagibacteraceae > Pelagibacter. The sequence goes on along the minus strand of CACLJJ010000034.1, from coordinate 5,921 downwards.
AGATAGATACCTATTAGAAGATCAGCCTTTAAAAGTATTATTTGGAATGATTATTTGTGGTTACGTCATTGGAAGCAATGAAGGAGTTTTGTATATTAGAGGTGAATATCCAAAGTCAATTGAAGCTATAAATGGATCAATAAATGAATTAAAATCTTCAAAACTTTTAGGTGAAAATATTTTAGGAACAAATTTCTCATTTAATTTAAACATTTGTATTGGACAAGGTGCATATATTTGTGGAGAAGAAACGGCATTAATAGCTTCAATTGAAGGAAGAAGGGCAGAAGTAGATGTAAGACCCCCTTTTCCAGTAACTGAAGGTTTATATAAAAAACCAACAGTAGTTAATAATGTTGAAACCTTGGCTGCAGTAACTGGAATACTTATTTGTGGATCTAATAAGTTTTCGTCTATAGGTAATAAAAAATCGGCAGGAACTAAACTAGTATGTTTTGACAGTTTTTTTAATAATCCAGGTGTTTATGAAATTGATATGTGTACACCAATGAAAAAAATTATAAATGAAATTGGTGGAGGATTTAAAGAACCTGTAAAAGCTCTACAGATTGGAGGACCATTAGGTGGTGTAGTTCCTGTAAAAGAAGTAGAAAAATTAAATTTAGACTTTCAAGAGTTTACTGCCGCTGGATTTATGTTAGGTCACGCAAGCATAGTAAGTATCCCAAAAGATTTTAATATGGTTGAGTATATTCATCATTTATTTGAATTTTCAGCTGAAGAATCGTGTGGAAAATGCTTTCCTGGTAGACTTGGATCTTACAGGGGTAAGGAAATGTTTGATCAGATTAAAAATAAATCAGCTAAAATTCCACTAAAACTACTAAACGAATTGCTTATAACTATGCAAAAAGGTTGTTTATGCGCTTTGTGTGGTGCTATACCTATGCCTATAATGAACATTCTAAAATATTTTGGTGATGAAATGAAAAATGATATAGTTAGTGATAATTAATGAGCTCTGAAAAAAGAAAAATTGCATATATTGATGGAAAGCCATATGAAATTGGTCCAAATCATTCTTCAATATTAAAATTTGTAAAAAGTTATCTTGGAGAAAAAAAAGTACCAACTTTATGTGACGATCCAAATCTAGCACCTTATGGCGCCTGTAGAGTTTGTTCAGTAGAAGTAGCATTAGTTAAAGATGGTCCAACTAAAGTAGTAGCCTCATGTCATACGCCAGTTGCTGAAAATCAACACATTTTTACTAACAACGAAGACCTAACAAACTTAAGAAAAAATATAGTTGAATTAGTTTTAACTGACCATCCAATGAATTGTAGCTCATGTGAAGTTGATAAAAATTGTGAACTTCAAGATGTTGCTAACGATTTAGGAATATCCGAACATAGATATAACAACCCAAAGCAAAATAAAGGAATACCTAAAGATACTTCTCATGCTTATATGAGAATGAATCTTGATAACTGTATAAACTGCGGACGATGTGTAAGAGCATGTGATGAAATTCAAGGATCTTTTGTGCTTACAATGAGCGGAAGAGGATTTGAATCAAAAATTACAACTGATAATGATGCGTTGTTTGGTGACTCTTCTTGTGTATCATGTGGTGCATGCGCTCATACTTGCCCTACTGATGCTATTTCAGATGTATTTGCATCAAAATCGGCAGACTATGATGAAAAAGTCAGAACAACTTGTTCTTATTGTGGTGTTGGTTGTAATTTAGAAGCATCAGTAAAAAATGGTAAAGTAGTTTCGATTAGTACTCCAAAGGAGACTGAGGTTAATGCGGGACATACTTGCATAAAAGGAAGATATGCTTTTGGTTTTTATGATCATCCTGATAGATTAAGAAGTCCTTTAATAAAACGTAATGGTAAATTTGAAAAAGCTTCATGGGATGAAGCTTACGATTATATAAAAAATAAATTAAACAAAATTATAAAAGAAAATGGACCTGATGCTGTAGCAGGTATTTCTTCAGCAAGATGCACTAATGAAGAAAATTATGTTTTCCAAAAAATGATTAGAGCAACAATTGGAACAAATAATATTGATTGTTGTGCAAGAATTTGTCACTCACCAACAGCTTGGGGTATGCAACAAACATTTGGAACAGGGGCAGCAACTAATTCAACAGAAGATATATATTTTGCAGATCTTTTCTTGGTGATTGGTGCAAATCCTACTAATGCTCATCCAGTAACAGGGGCAAAAATTAAACAGCAGGTAATGAAAGGTAAAAAACTAATCGTATTAGATCCAATAACAACTGAATTAGCTAAACTAGCCGATTATCATATTAGATTAAGACCTGGAACAAATGTAGCAGTATTAAATATGATGTTATATTTCATTATAAAATCTAAATTGCACAAAGAAGATTTTATTTTAAGCAGAACTGAAGGCTTCGAAAATTTTCTTAAACAAATTGAAAAACTAGATATTGATCAATTAGCTAAGGTTGCAGGTGTTGACAAACAACAAGTAAAAGAAGCTGCTATTGCTTATGCAACTGCAAAAAATTCAATGGAGTTTCATGGTCTTGGTGTTACCGAACATGAACAAGGATCAAAAACAGTAATGCTAATAGCTGATCTTGCAATGATAACTGGAAATATTGGCAGAAGAGGTGTTGGAGTTAATCCATTAAGAGGTCAAAATAATGTTCAAGGAGCTGCTGATATGGGTTGTCAACCACACCAAGGTGCAGGATATTTTCCAGTTGCTGATAAAAAAATTCAAGATTTTTATACTGAAAAATATGGAGTTGTTCATCCAACAAAAGCTGGCTTAAAAATTCCACAAATATTTGATGCTGCAATAAGTGGAGAGGTAAGAGCTGTATGGATTATTGGTGAAGATGTTGTTCAAACAGATCCTAATAGCGCCCACGTTGCTAAAGCTATGAATGCATTGGACCTATTGGTTGTACAAGAAATATTTATGAGTGAGACTGCTAAGCATGCAGATGTTGTGTTACCAGGAACAACTTTCTTAGAAAAAGATGGTACTTTTACTAACACTGAACGAAGAGTTCAAAGGGTTAACAAAGCTGCAGAGCCTCTTCCAGGTACAAAACCAGATGGCTTAATAGTTACAGAAATGATGCAAAAACTTGGTTATGATCAAAAATTGTATGATGCTGATGAAGTGTTGGCTGAAATCGCAGACTTAGTTCCTTTCTTTAAAGGTATTACACGAGAAAGACTTGGAAAATTAGGATTACAATGGCCGGTAAAAGAAGACGGAACAGATACAAAAATTTTGCATGAAAAAGAATTTAAATTAGGAAAAGGTAGAATTAAATACTTTGACTGGAAGGAAAGTAGTGAAGTACAGAAAAATAAAAAAGATTATCCTTTAATATTAACCACTAGTAGAGTTTTACAACACTACAATGCGGCTACAATGACTAAAAGAACTAATAATATTGATATTGTAGATGAAGATATTTTATTAGTTCATCCAAAAGACGCAAAATATAGAGAACTAAATTCAGGTGATGTTGCAAGACTATATTCGGGAAGAGGTGAAGTTTCTTTGAAAGTTGAAGTAACAGACAAGGTAAAGGAAGGTATTGTATTTACAACTTTCCACTTTCCTGAACACATGGTCAATATGGTCACTGGACATGGTAAAGATGAAGAAACCATGTGTGCTGAATACAAAGTGTCTTCTGTAGAAATACAGAAAATTTCAAATAAATTTAAAACTGAAGTAGACACCAAAAAAAATCTCGCTGAGGTTTCGCGCAGTTAAAGAAGTTTGCCATTTATGTCGAGCAATAAAATAGGTTGGAATTTTGATAATACTTATTCAAAACTTCCCAAAAGTATGTTATCTAAATTATCTCCAAATCCAGTAAAGCACCCTGAGATCATTATTATAAATCAAAATTTATCAAAAGAACTGAGTTTAAATTTTTCTGGAGTTGAAAACGAAGAATTGGCCTCGATATTCTCTGGAAACTTATTACCTGATGGATCAGAGTCTATTGCTCAAGCTTATGCAGGTCATCAATTTGGACATTTTACAATGTTAGGTGATGGAAGAACAATTATTATTGGAGAACATATCGACAAAAAAAATAAGCGATTTGATATTCAATTTAAAGGTTCAGGAAAAACACCATATTCAAGAAATGGAGATGGTAGAGCCGCATTAGGACCAATGCTAAGAGAATATGTAATAAGCGAAGCCATGCATTATTTAGGAATTCCTACTACAAGAAGTTTGGCAGTAGTTAAAACTGGTGAAACTGTAATGCGTGAGACTCCTTTAACAGGTGCAATATTAACCCGTGTAGCAGAAAGTCATATACGTGTAGGTACATTTCAATATGCAAATATCACTGAAAATCAAAAAAATTTAAAAACTTTGTTTGATTATACAATTGATAGACATTATCCAAATATTAAAAAATCCAAGAACGCAGCTATTGATCTATTAAAAATTGTAATTCAAAAACAGGCTAAACTTGTAACAGAATGGATGCGTGTTGGTTTTATTCATGGCGTAATGAATACTGATAATATGACGATCTCAGGTGAAACAATTGACTATGGCCCTTGTGCTTTTATGGATATTTATAATCCTGAAACAGTTTTTAGTTCTATAGATCACCAGGGCAGATATGCTTATTTTAATCAGCCAGGTATCACAAAATGGAATTTAGCTAGATTTGCAGAATCTCTAATACCTATAATAGATAAAAATAAAGATCAGGCAATTTCTACAGCTACAAAAATTATAAATAATTTTGCAGAAATATATAAAAAATATTGGCTTGAAATGATGAAAAATAAATTGGGATTATTTGACGAAAATGAGAATGATGAAATATTAATAACAGATTTATTAATGTGGATGTATAAAAATAAAGCTGACTATACCAATACATTTTGCTACCTAATGAAAGAAAATATAAGAGAAAATAAAATTTATAAAAATGATACTTTTATTGATTGGCAAAAAAAATGGTTAAAAAGGCTTGGGTTTAAAAATAATAGTTTTGAAAATTCTTTAAATATAATGCGTAAAGTTAATCCATTAGTTATTCCTAGAAATCATAAAGTTGAAGAAGCCTTGGATGCAGCTAATAAAAATGACTTAAATCTGTTAAATAATTTGCTTAAAATTTTAAAAACACCATACGAAAGTCAAAAAAATATTGAGGACTATCGGGATCCAGCGCCACTAAGTAAAAAAAAATATCAAACTTTTTGTGGAACTTAAATTATAATACGTAAGGCTCTGGTCTTGCATTGCTGTTAAGTACTCTTTCTACTGCAAAAACACTTATGTCAATTGTTTGATACGAACCTGTAGTAATCAATTCTGTTAAAGCTCTTCCTATTCCTGGAGCTTGCATTAAACCTCTTCCTGTAAATCCTGAAGCCATATAGACATTATCGTATTTAGGATGTTTTCCCACCACTGCATTGTTATCTAATTTATTACAATCATAGTATCCTGCCCACCCTCCTGTTAACTTTAATTCTTCAAAAACTGGAATTCTTTTTGCAAGAGCCGGCCAAACAAATTCTTCAAAATCATTCCACGCAGGCTCAAGATCTTCTGAATCAAATACTGAAATTGGCGAACCGGCCAAATATTCCTTGCCTTCTGGTCTCCAATAAACTCCTGTAGTCAAATCTCCAGTTAATGGCATTTCGGGAATGTGTTTTGGACATTTCACTCTAAACACTGTATGTTTTTGTGGTACTACTGGAATGTCATCTAATAATTCTTTGGTCCAACATCCTGCGGCAGAAACTATTATTTTTGCTTTAATTTCTGAAAGACTTTTAACTTCTCCTTTTACAAACTCAGCACCTAATTCTATTGCTTTGCTTTTTAAAGCACCATGAAACATAAAAGGATCAATCCATCCTTCACTCTTATTATCAGTGTATGTTGCTGTTTCTATC
>CACLJJ010000033.1 GCA_902607215.1 uncultured Pelagibacteraceae bacterium | reverse complement strand
TTTAAAAAAAATTTCAAAATCTTTAGATGACGAACAAAAAAAATATAAACTTGTATTAGCAGGTGGAGATACTGTATTTTCAAATAAATTAAGTTTTACTATAACGTCAATTGGCTTTGCTAAAAAGATTGTTTTTAGAAATAAAGCAAAAATATATGATGATATTTATATATCTGGAAATATAGGAGATAGTTATTTAGGACTTTTAATTCTTAAAAAGAATTTAAAAATACCAAATTTTAAAAAAAAATACTTTATTAACAAATATTACAAACCAGATTTATATATGAAATTATCAAACAATTTAAATAACTTAGCAAGTAGCTCTATAGATATTTCCGATGGTTTATTTGCAGATTTAGAAAAGCTTCTTAAAAACAACAATTTAGCTTATAAAGTTTTTTTAAATAAAATACCAATTTCAAAAAATCTTTCAAAATTTTTAAATGCAAGAAATTTGAAAAAAATAAATTATATTTCGAAAGGCGATGATTATCAAATACTTTTTACTGCCTCAAAAAACAATAGATCAAAAATTGTTAAATTTTCTAAAAAAAATGGGATTCGAATTACAAGAATTGGAAAAATATTAAATAGAAAGGAAAGATCAATTATTATAGATGATAATCTAAAGCCAATTACCCTTAAAAACAAAGGCTATTTACATAGATTTTAGAAAAGTTAGATATTGCCTTTTATATTTTTTTTTGTATTGTCCGCTTTTTGAATAATTAAACTAATAAACTTAATAAACCTAGGTACTATATGAATTCAACTGTAGAAACTTTACTAATATATACAATTTTAGCAGGACTTCTTTCGATTGTTTACGGCTTTTTTACAGGTAAACAAATTTTAAACTCAAAACCTGGAAATGCAAAAATGCAGGAAATTGCTGCCGCAATACAAGTTGGAGCTAAAGCTTATTTAAATAGACAGTATAAAACTATTGCCATAGTTGGTGTTGTTGTTCTTATTATTATTAGTTATGCGTTTAGTATATTAGTTGGCTTAGGTTATTTGATAGGAGCAACACTATCTGGTATTGCAGGGTATGTTGGTATGCTTGTATCAGTTCAAGCAAATGTTAGAACTGCAGAAGCCTCAAGAAAAGGTTTATCACAAGGACTTAATATTGCTTTTAAATCTGGAGCTGTTACAGGAATGTTAGTAGCAGGTTTAGCTTTATTATCAATTACTGCTTATTATTATTTATTATTAAAATTTGAAATAGAAAAAAGAGAATTAATTAATGCCTTAATAGCACTTGGGTTTGGTGCTTCCTTAATATCAATTTTTGCAAGATTAGGAGGGGGAATTTTTACAAAAGGTGCTGACGTAGGTGCAGATTTAGTTGGAAAAGTTGAAGCAGGTATTCCAGAAGATGATCCAAGAAATCCTGCTGTAATAGCTGATAACGTTGGTGATAACGTTGGAGACTGCGCTGGTATGGCTGCTGATTTATTTGAAACATACGCAGTTACGATAGTTGCAACTATGGTTTTAGCTTCTATTTTTTTTCATAATGACTTGAATATGATGATTTATCCATTAACAATAGGTGGAGCCTGCATATTAACATCAATTTTTGGAACTTACTTTGTAAGATTAGGTAGTAGTAAAAATATAATGTCCGCTCTATATAAAGGTTTTGTAGTAACAGCTATTACTTCTTTAGCAATTTTATATCCTTTAACAGATCATGTAATAGGCCTTACAAAAGAATATACAATAGATGAAAAAACTTTTAACGGTATGAGCTTATATTATTGTGGTGTTGTTGGTTTAGTTATAACTGGTTTAATTATTTGGGTTACAGAATATTATACTGGAACTAATTATAGACCTGTTAAAAGTGTAGCTTTGTCTTCAACCACAGGCCATGGTACTAACGTAATTCAAGGATTAGCAGTATCTATGGAAGCAACTGCTATCCCAGCATTAATTATAGTAAGCGGAATTTTGTTAACAAACTACATTGCGGGTCTTTATGGTATAGCAATAGCGGTAACCACTATGTTGGCTTTGGCAGGAATGGTTGTTGCATTAGATGCATATGGACCCGTTACTGATAATGCTGGCGGTATAGCTGAAATGTCTAATCTTCCAAAAAACGTAAGAAAAACTACAGACGCATTAGATGCTGTTGGTAATACAACAAAAGCTGTTACAAAAGGTTATGCGATCGGATCTGCAGGTCTGGGCGCCCTAGTATTATTTGCTGCTTATACTGAAGATATAAAATTCTTTTCAAATATACCGGGATCCAAATTGGAGGGTATATCTGTTAGTTTTGATCTTTCAAATCCATTTGTTGTGGTTGGATTGTTAGTTGGTGGTATGCTTCCATATTTATTTGCATCAATGGGAATGCAAGCTGTTGGTCGTGCAGGTGGCGCGGTAGTTCTTGAAGTAAGAAGACAGTTTAAAAAAATTCCAGGTATTATGAAAAGAAAATCAAAACCTGATTATGGCAAACTCGTAGATCTTCTTACTAAAGCCGCCATTAAGGAAATGATTGTTCCTTCATTACTTCCAGTTTTATCGCCTATTGTTCTTTATATGATTATTTTACAAATTGGCGGACAAGAAGCTGCTTTATCATCGGTTGGAGCAATGTTATTAGGTGTAATAATAACAGGTTTATTCGTTGCTATATCAATGACTGCTGGTGGTGGTGCATGGGATAATGCAAAAAAATATATTGAAGATGGAAATTATGGCGGAAAAGGATCTGATGCTCACAAAGCAGCTGTAACAGGTGATACTGTCGGCGATCCTTATAAAGATACTGCTGGCCCAGCCGTTAATCCAATGATTAAAATTACAAATATTGTAGCTTTATTATTATTAGCAGTTATTGCTGGTTAATTCTTTTTTATTCTTTTGCCCAAAGGATCATTTATTTTTTGTCTCATACTAGATAAAAAATCATATACAAAAGATCTTTTTCTATAAACAGGATCAGTTTGATTTTCCGTTATTTTTATATCATTCATTGATTCTTTGTCGTAAAATTTTATACTTGCCAAGAGTCCTATTTCATTAATTTCTAATACTAATACATTGTTAACTAATATTTTTTGTTTGCCCATTTTAAGAATTGATCCAGTTGATGTTTTTCTCTCGATATAAATCCACACATCATTATCAAATGTACTTTTTGTTGAAGGTCGACCTAATAAGTTTATTATATCATTTTTATTTGTTTTATTTATAGTAAGTTTTGAATGTTTTTTATCTAAAAATTGTACACCATGATGTTTTACCACATTATTGAATGAGCAACTTAAAATAAGTATAAAAGGAATTATATAAAAAATTTTTCTCATGAATAAAGATTATATAAACATTTATAACAATTTAATAAAATTCTCTAGAAATAAAAATCTTTTTTCAATTTTTACTAAAGAAGATAGTTTTTCTGATAGGTTAATCATTTTTTTATTACATTTTGGTTTTTTTCTTAAAATTTATAAAAACAATGAAAATCAACAAAAAATGCAAAATATATATGATTATATATTTAAGCAATTAGAATTAAGCATTAGAGAAATAGGTTATGGCGATGTTACAATTAACAAAAAGATGAAAACCTATATAAACACATTTCACTCATTATTGAATAAAATTGAAACTTGGGAAGATCTTACCGAGGTTAACAGAGATGATTTGCTAAGGAGTTTTTTTAATTATGAGGGTGAAATTAAAGATTTAAGCAAATATTTTGAAAAATATAGATTATTTTTGATAAAAAGTTCTTTAAATTTGTTTACAAAAGGTGTAATTAAACTTGATTTTTAATTATGGCAGTACCAAAGCGAAAAACATCGAAATCTAGAGCAGGTAAAAGACGTTCACACATAAAATTTTCTGCAAAAAATATTATAGAAGATAAAAAAAGTGGGGAATATCGTTTATCTCATCATTTAGATTTAAAAACTGGCATATATAAAGGCAGACAAATCTTAGACCCTAAAGAATAAATACTTTATAATAACTTAATGTCAAAAGTTGTAACAATTGCTGTTGATGCAATGGGAGGTGATGGTTCGCCAAAAAAAGTCATTGAAGGTATTGCAAATCATTATAAAAGTACACAAAATATATTCTATCAAATATTTGGCGACAAAGATCAAATAGAAAATTCAATACCAAGATCATTAAATAAAAATGCTTTTGAAATATTTCATACTAAGAATTTTATTAAAGGAACAGATACACCTCTAGAAGCTGCCAAAAGAGGAAAAGATACTAGCATGTGGCTTTCCATAGATAGTGTTAAAAATAAAAAAGCAGATATAATTATATCAGCAGGCAACACGGGAGCACTACTGGTTATTGCAAAATTAAATTTAAAAATGATAGAAAATATTGACAAACCTGCTTTATCAGCATTATGGCCAAACAAACAAGGAATGAGTGTTGTTTTAGATTTAGGAGCAAACATTGAATGTAATGATAAAAATTTAATTGATTTTGCAATAATGGGAGCATCATTATTTAAATCATTGTATCCAAATGAAAAAGCAAAAGTTGCTTTATTAAATATTGGCTCTGAAGAAATTAAAGGAAACGAAGTTATAAAAAATACTTATCAAAAAATGAATCAAATTCATAAAAATGAAGAATATGAATTTAAAGGATATATAGAAGGAAACAATTTAATGAATGGAGATGTTAATGTTATTGTTGCTGATGGATTTACAGGCAATGTTGCTCTAAAAACAGCTGAAGGAACAGCAAATTTTATAACAAGCGAATTAAAAGATGCTATGAAGAATTCTATAATGGGAAAAATTGCAAGCCTATTAAATTTTTCAAATCTAAAAAAGTTTAAAAAAAGATTAGATCCAAGACTTTACAATGGAGCAATATTTATAGGCTTAGACTCACCAGTAATAAAAAGTCATGGATCTACAGATTACATAGGTTTTTCAAATTCTTTAAGTGTTTGTGAAAAAATTGTAAAAGGAGATTTAATTAATAAGATTAAAAAAAATATTAGTTAATGAGAATAAATTTAACCAAAAAAGATATAGTAAATGCAATCTATATGCAGATAGGTTTTTCCAAAAAAATTTCTGAAAATTTATTTGATGACATATTTAACTGTATTGTAGAAAATTTAACAAAACACAAGAAGTTAAAAATATCAAAATTTGGAACTTTTAGTATTAAAAATAAAAAAAGTAGACCAGGTTTAAACTTTAAAACTAAAGAAAAAAAAGTTATATCAGAGCGCAATGTTGTTTTATTTAAACCTTCAAAAGAATTTAAAGAATTTATAAATTTAAATAATGATCAAACTCGATTCAGCTTATAAATCAATTGGAGAAGTGGCAGAAATTTTAGAATTAAAAAATTTAAAAAAAGGAAGTTTAAATACACACACTATTAGATTTTGGGAAAAAAATTTTAAACAAATAAAACCTAAAATTTTTAATTCTAGCAGAAGATATTATGATAAAAATTCAATTGAAGTTCTTAAAAAAATCAAATATTTGCTTAAAGATCAAGGAATGACAATAGATGGTGTAAAAAAGATGCTTAAAAAAGATAATTCTTTAAAACTTGACGATTTATCAAATAAATCTATAAGAGACCGTGATAATAATTTAAAATTTAAATTGAGTAAAATTTCAAAAATTATTAAGGAATTAAAGGATTTAAAATAAATGGCTAAAAAAACTCATGTTAAGGTTCGATTAGTACCTGAGGCAAAACCAGATAGTCCTTTTTTTTATTATGTTAAAAAACCTGCTGGTGGAGAAAAAGCCAAAGTTAAATTAAAAGCTAGAAAGTATAATCCCAGCACAAGAAAACATGAAATATTTGTAGAGAAAAAATTACCACCACATAGTAAATAATCTTATTTTTTTTTAAATTTTCTTTTTTGATAATCAATATACGACAAAACCATATTTATCCATATACGATTTGTAATTTTGGGATCAATTCCTTTTCTTATAGATTTATTTCTAATTTTTTTAAGAATGAATTTTATTCTTTTCTTATCAACAATTTCTTTTTTAAATTCTTTTTGTTTTATTACCTGATCAACTAAATTTGTTCTAATCTTAATTAAATTGATTAGTTTATCATCTAAATTATCTAGCTTTTTTCGTATTAATAGTAATTTTTTTTTATTTTTTGGCGACATTTATACAATTGGATTTGTTAAAAATTAATATATTTATTCTAATATGTATATAGAAAATTCCATATTAAAAAAAAGCATTTCTTTGTGGTTAGCTTCAATGTTCATGATTATTTCTATTATGATTGTTATTGGTGGATTAACAAGATTAACTGATTCTGGATTATCAATTACTCAATGGCAATTATTTTCTGGTTTTTTACCCCCCTTGAATGAAAATGATTGGTTAAATTATTTTAATTTATATAAAGAAATTCCCGAATTTAAACTACAGAACTATTCTATGACATTACAAGAATTTAAAGTTATTTTTTGGTGGGAATGGACACATAGATTTTTAGGTCGATTGATAGGAATTTCCTTTTTAATTCCTTTACTATTTTTCTCATTTAAAATTGGTTTTATAAGATTAAAAAAACTATATATAATTTTTTTTTTAATTTGTTTTCAAGGTTTTATTGGATGGTATATGGTTTCTAGCGGTTTAATTGATAGAATAGATGTTAGTCATTTTAGATTATCACTTCACTTGTTTATAGCTTTCATTATACTTTCATTAATTCTTTGGAATTATTTAAAATTAAAGGAATTTAGTTTCTCTGATCAAAAACTTAATTTTAATATTCCTTTTATTTTTTTAACATTAATATTCTGTCAAATTTCTATAGGCGCTTTTGTATCGGGAATGGATGCTGGTAAAATACACAATTCTTGGCCATTAATGGGTAGAGGTTTTTTTCCTGACGATAATCAGTTTATCAATTTATTTGAGTTTGCTGCTTTTAGCGACCCTTCATTAGTTCAATTTATGCACAGAAATTTAGCTTATTTAATTTTTTTTTACTACTTATTTATTTTAATAAAAATTTATAAAAATAAATTAACGAAACTTTTTAAAGCTATAAAGTTAATTGGATTTATTTTAGTTATACAAATAATTTTAGGAATTTTTACACTAATGTATGGTGCACAGATTACTTTATCATCTATGCACCAAATTAGCTCAATTTTTTTAGTTAGTTCAAGTATTTATTTTTTATATTTAAATTCTAATACTAGCTAACTGCTTTTAGACTAGGTTTTCCTGATGCAGCTAATGCTTGATCTAGATCAGCGATTATATCATCAGAATGTTCAATACCTATTGAAAGTCTTACATAACCAGGTGTAACACCAGCTGCCAACAACTCTTCAGCAGTTAACTGACTATGTGTTGTTGTTGCTGGATGAATAGCAAGACTT
>CACLJJ010000032.1 GCA_902607215.1 uncultured Pelagibacteraceae bacterium | reverse complement strand
CAAAGGTGAAAAAGTTGACGAAGGCAGATTAACCAAAATTTTTAGATATGAAGGAACAAAAAAAGTACCGATTGAAGTTGGTGAAGCAGGAGACATTGTTGTAATATCCGGACTAGAAAAAGCCAATGTCGCTGACACTATTTGTGATCTTGAAGTTAATAAACCTATCACTGCAACACCAATAGATCCACCAACTATGTCTATTAAGGTAACAGTCAATAGCTCTCCACTTGCTGGTACAGAAGGTAAAAAACTAACAAGTACTCAAATTAGAGATCGTTTAATTCTAGAAGCGCAAAATAATGTTGGCATTACTTTTTCTGAAAATAAAAATAATGATGCATTTGAAATTAGTGGTAGAGGTGAATTAATGCTTGAAATTTTACTAACACAAATGAGACGTGAAGGTTTTGAAATGACTGTAAGTCCCCCAAAAGTACTATTTAAAAAAGATAAAAATGAAAATAAACTAGAACCTATTGAAGAAATTATAATGGATTTAGATGAAGAATATTCTTCAAAAGTAATTGACTCAATGAATAGAAGAAAGGGCAAACTAATTAATCTTAAAGATACTGGTAAAAACAAAAAACGATTAATTTTTCATTCTCCAACAAGAGGTTTAATGGGTTATACAAGCAGATTTCTAACTTTAACAAAAGGTACTGGGGTAATTAATAGAATATTTCATTCTTATGGAAAGTATGAAGGTGATATGGAAGAAAGAAAAAATGGTGCATTAATTTCAATGGAAAACGGAAAAGCTGTTGCTTTTGCAATATTTAATTTACAGGCAAGAGGTGAAATGTTTGTTACACACAATGATCCTGTTTATGTTGGAATGATAGTGGGACTTGCGCCTAAAGCTGGAGATTTACAAATTAATGTTATGAAAGGCAAAAAGTTAACTAACATGAGAACTCAAGGAACTGATGAAAATGTTGTACTAACTCCAGTGAGAAAAATGTCAATTGCTGAACAATTAAGCATTTTGAATGCTGATGAAGCTTTAGAAATCACACCTAAATCTTGTAGATTAAGAAAAGCTATACTTAACCCTCATGAAAGAAAAAAAAGTGAGAAAGTGTCTGCAGCATCTGCCGCTTAATTAAAAATTAGTTAACACACTAGAATTATTTTAAGAAAAATATGAAAAACTTTACAGAACTAAATCTAAATCCATCTTTAATGCAGTCAATAACAAGAATGCATTTTAAAATTCCTACACCAATTCAAGCACAAGCTATACCTCCTGCTCTTCTTGGAAGAGATATTTTGGGTACAGCACAAACTGGTACGGGTAAAACGCTTTGTTATGGAATTGCTTGTATTAATAAACTTCTAAATGACAGAGGTAGTAACGCACTTGTTGTATGTCCAACTCGTGAGCTAGCAGTTCAAATTGGGGAAGTTCTTAATGGATTAATAGAAAATACTATGAACATTAAATCTGCTGTACTTATTGGTGGTGAGTCTATGCAAAAACAATTAAGACAATTACAAAAGCGCCCAAGATTAATTATTGGAACTCCTGGACGTCTCAACGATCATTTAAAAAGAAAAAGTCTAAAATTGCATCAATCATATTTTTTAGTCCTTGATGAAACAGATAGAATGTTAGATATGGGTTTTACTCCACAGATAGAACAAATATTAAAGTTTGTACCAAAAAAACATCAAACATTATTATTTTCAGCAACTTTGCCTGAAAATATTCTTAAAATTACTGAAAGATATTTAAATGACCCAATAAGAATAAAAGTTGGATCAACAACAACACCCATTTCAAAAATTAAACAAGAAGTTATTCAAGTAAGTGAAGGTGACAAATATAACAAATTATTAGAAGAGCTTTATAAAAGGAAAGGATCTATTTTAGTTTTTGTAAAAACAAAGCGTAATGCAGATAAAATGACAGATCGCTTACATGATGATGGACACCGCTGTGACTGCATGCATGGAAATTTAAGACAATCAAAAAGACAAAAAACTTTAATCGCGTTCCGTTCTGGTAAAATACGTATTCTAATCAGCACTGAACTTGCCGCTAGAGGTTTAGACGTGCCATCTATTCAACATGTAATTAATTACCATCTTCCCCAAGTTCCAGAAGATTTTATTCATAGAATTGGAAGAACAGCAAGAGCTGGGATGGAAGGTTGCGCTCTTACTTTTGTCACTCCTAATGATAGACAAATGTGGAATGAAATTCAAAAATTAATCAATCCCGATGTAAAACAAGAGTTTAATACTTTTAAAAAATCTAACTATAGAAGAAAAAAAAGATTTTCAAGATTTAAACAACGCGGAGATAATGAAAACAAACCTTTTAAAAAAAATTACTTTGAACGTTCTAATAAAAATGAACATAGAAGAAAAAAGAAATTTAGGTTTAAAAAGCACAGTCGAAGAGGCAGAAATAGAGCCTTTTAAATAATGAAAAAACTTTTAGGGATCGTGGTTATAGGATTATGTGGCATAACAAGAAACAAACTAGAGCTTTTAGAGATAAATCAAGTTTTGAGGTCAGATGTCACCAGAAAAGGCGCATAAACTTTGGAAAATTATTCAGGAATATGGTGATTATTTACATCTCCAAATGATCTAGTCTGGGGTCTAGTTTGTTAGGTATTTTTAGCGAATCCTTATGCGAATTATTTTTTATTAACTATAATTATATTTTTCCATCCATCTATTTAATATTGGTAAAACATTTTGCATTTGATCTTTATAGTTTTTCCATTTATCTATAGATTTTTTATAAATAGGTTTGTTTACCTGGTCATAGCTTGGAGTATTTATCATACGGTCTAATTGAGCAGTCTTGTAAAACTCAAGCATATTTTTTGACCACTCAACTTCTAAAAAGTCTAAAATATTATTTATTGATTTTTCAAAATTAGTGACCACATCTTCATATTTAACTGTATATTGGTTTATGGAAAATGTACTCATATACAACTGCCATATTTTCATAACTGAATCATAAAAATAAGCAGAGTCTTCTAAATTTAAAAAATTTGACATTGCATCATTCATTTTGAAGCTCTGCATAAAAGAGCTTAAGACACAATCACATGGATGTCTTAAAGCCATTATAAATTTTGCATCTGGAAAAATTCTTAATATTTCTCCAGCATAAATTATATTTAAAGGCATTTTATCTATATAGATTTTTTTTACATTATTTTTTTTAATATTTTTATTTCTTAAATCAAAATACATTTTTCTAAATTTTTGAGCAGAGTTTTCATTAATGTTGTGAAGATATTTTAAATCACTATCAACTTCCTTTTGTATTTCTTTAATCCAATTTTCAATAATTGGTTTTTCTTCGATTACCTCAATCAAAGGATGACTTCTAAGTATTGTATCCAATAAAGTTGTACCTGATCTAGGAAAGCCAATTAGAAAAATTGGAGAGTTTTCCTTGCTTTTAGAATTAAATTGTTTCCAATTTTTTAATTTATTATTTTTGAAAAAATTTGTTCTTTTTTCTATCATCTTTAAAGTTTTTTTCTTATTAAAAAATTTATTATTAATATTTAAACTAATTTCATTTGCTTTTTCGAAATATTTAAATGCTTTTTCAAACTCACCAATCTGGTCATGACTTTTTGCAATAATAAAAATTCTTACTTGCTCTTTGATGATTTCAGATTTTCCAAAATTGAAATTTTCTAGCAATTCTATTGCTTCTCTAAATTTTTTTAAATTAAATAAATCTTTCCCTTTAACTAATTTTAAAGTTATATTATTTTTAAATATTGACTCAGCTGATTTTATTATTTCAATAAGTTTATCTCTTTTGTTTGTTCTTTCATATAAATTCAACAGATTAATATATGGATCAAAGAACTTAGGGTTTGCTTTAATTGATAAAAGATAAAATTTTTCAGCATTTATTATATCATTATTTTCTCTATATAAATTGCCAAGATTGAAATAAGAAACTCCATCTTTTGAGTTAATTCCAATTGATTTTTTGTAACAATTTATTGCTTCCTCTATTTTTCCTAATTTATTATTTACTAATCCTAGATTACAAAAAGCAGCTGCAAAATTAGGCTTAATTTCAATTGCTCTGTTTAAAGAAATGGTTGCTTTATCGAGCTGTCCTAATCTCAAATAAATCCTTCCTAAATTATTATGAACATCAGGTATTTTAGGATTCAAAGACTGAGCTTTAGAAAGAAACTTAATTGCATACTTAAAATTAACATTTTGAGCATATAAACTACCTAGAAAAAAGTTTGTTTGAAAATGATTTGGTTCTACTTTTATAATCTTTTCAAAAAATTTTATAGCCTCGAGATTTTTTCCTTCTTTTTGTGCCTTTAATGCAAAATTAAAATTTTTTTCCAATTCTTTTTTATCCATTATTTTTAATTTATCTCTTTTAAATCGAGTTTAAATCAAATTTTAGTTCGAATGCTAGTTTTTTGTAGTTTTATCTATACTGAAAGTTTCTAATCTAGATGACAAATCTTCTTTTACTTTGTTTTCTTGTTCTTCTCTCAATCTTGCTCTTTCTGATTCTCTTTGTCTTAGTTTTTTTTCTCTCATTTCTTCTTCTTCTTCTTTTAATTTTTGCTCTTTATCAAATTTTACTTCCCACTCTTTTATTTTTAAATATTCTAGTTCCTTTTGTTTTTGCTCTTCTTCTTTCATAAATTTTAAAGTTTTATTCTTGCGTCTTTGTTCTTTTTGTTCTTTATTTTTTTGTTCTTCTTCTCTTACACTTAGGTCAACATCTTTTCGGTTTTGTTCTTCCCCTCTTAGTTTTAATTCTTTTTCTTTTTTTCTTTGATCCTGGGTTATTAATCTAAGCTCTTCATCTTTTCGATTTAATCTCTCATTTTCTAATTTTTGTTTTTCTTCTTTCAACTTAAGTTCTTTATCTTTTATTTTTAACTCTTCATCTTTGAATCTTAATTTTTCTTGTTCTTTTCTTAATTGATCTTCTTTTAGTCTAAGTTCCTTTTTTTCTTTAATTATTTTACTAGACTCTTCTATTTTCTTAAGTTTTATTTCTTCTATTTTTTTATTTTGTTGTTTTTTTTTATAAGCCTCGTAAGCCGAACTTATAGATTCACTAGTAAAATTTGCCAATTTGCTTAATCCACCAGGATTTTTACTTTTTCTTTTTATTTTTTTTCTATTTCTCATTTTTTTAAAAACCTATTTCAACAAAATTTTGGCAACGATACAAGATTAAGATTAATGTTTTTGTGTCTATTTTGGTTTTCAACCAGAGGTGGATAAATCTTAATTTTTTTTAAAAATATTTAATTTTTATAATTTTTTTCATCTACAGACAAATCTACACCTGTATCAGGATCGAGTTCTATACCTAAAGGAGTAATGTTTCTTGGCATAGGAGTAAATGTGTTATCTGGGTTTTCTTCAATTCTTCTTTTGGTCATTCTATAAATACCAAATAGACCAATTGCTGTTTGAAAAATAAACAAAAAAACAAATAAACCATTTGGACCTAATTGTTTCATAAAAAAAGAACATGCAAAAGGAGCAAACATTGCACTTAATCCAAATATAACTTGCATACCAGCTCCAGCAGAGACAAATTTTTCTTTTGGTAAAAAATCATTTATATAAGCAAGATTAAGCGAGAACAGAGGTAAACTCATCCCAGCATAAAGACTTATAAAAATGTAAAAAAACAATCTATGATTGGTTATGTGTTGAAAAACGATTTTCCAATCCGAAGATAAGTTTATAAAATCCGGAGATATTGATACAGAAAAAAAGCAAAGAATAGCAAATAGCGCTCCTAATAAAGCTGTTATGATTATGATTAATCTTCTATCAAAAAGATCTGACAGATACCCAATTGGCCATTGAAACACAGCACCTGAAATTGTAATTAAAAACAAATATAATGAAATTTCTAAAACGGAAAAGTTCATTAAAGCTCCATAAACTGCACCCAGAGTAAATATTACTGGATGAATAAAACCACTACAAAACATACTAAACGTTGCAAGAGGAGAAATTTTATATAGTTCTTTTATTTTAATTGAAGATATTTTTTTAAAGGTTGGTGCCTTACGTTTTGTAAGTAGAATTGGCACTAAGGCTATAGATAACAATAAAGAAACCAATATGAAAGGTTCATATTGCTTTGGGTCGCTAAAATTTAACAAAAGAACACCTAAACCTAGTCCAATAAAAGTTATAATCATATAAATTGATAAAACTTTTCCACGAGTTTTATTGGTTGCTCTGTCATTAAGCCAACTTTCAACAACAACGAAAATACCTATAATACTGAAACCAGTTATAAATCTTCCTAGGATCCAAGCATAAGGATTTACAACAATAGCATGAAATAAAATACTTAAAGACGCCATTGATGCAAATGCAGCAAACACTCTAATGTGTCCTACTTTACTTACCAGGCCTGGTACAGAATTAGCTCCAACAAAGTAACCAATAAAATAACCAGACATCAAAGCACCTGTAGCTATAATATTGAAATTTTCTAAAACTGCTCTTACTCCTAATAAGTTACCTTGAAGACCATGTGCTATTATAAGCACCGCATAACCAAGAAAAAGTGCCCAAGAATTTTTAAAAATTTTATCCATAGAAATTTGAGTAGTTAACCGTCATCTATTCTTAAATAAAGACCTAATTGTGACAAGCTTTAAGATTTTCTAAGCTTCAAAAAGGAGTGTATGGCAATGGTTGCAATTATAATAACACCTCCTTGAATAGTTTCCAGGGATGGTTGTTCTTTAATGACTAGCCATACCCAAACTGGCCCTATGATGGTTTCGAGTAGAAAAAATAGGTTAACTTCTGCTGCTGGTATATATCTTGGGGCAATCGTTACCAAAACAAAAGGTAAAGCTACACACATCAGACACATTAAAGGTACAATTATTATATCTGTTTCAACTAACTCAAAGTTTTCAATAAAAAATAACGCAAATATTGCAACTAAAAGTTTTCCTACTGCAGCCGAAGGAACAAGGTTTTTATCTTTAGCTGACCTTATAATTACAGCGCCTATTGCCAAACCTATTGCAGTGATAAACCCAAAAATATCACCAAAAAAATTACCTAATTGGATAGAGTCATAAAAAATATAAATTGCAGCCATAAATGTTATAAAAATTGTTGTCCATGTTTTTTTATCCGGGTTTTCTTTTAAAAAAAGAGCTCCTAAAACAGCTGATAGCATTGGAGCCATAGCTATCATTATCAGTGTGTTGGCAACATTAGTATTTTGAATAGAAATTATAAAACTGACATTGGTAATCGCAAAAGTTATCGTGTAAAAAACTCCAGGATACCCCATAGCAAAAAAGAGTTTAAAAAAATTCATTCTATAAACCATCAACAAACCAAAAAAAACAGCTACAAATGGTATGGCTCCTCTATAAAAAAGCAGACCCCAAGTATCAATATGAGAAAGTCTTACAAATAAAGAGTCTGGGGTAATAAACATTACAGCTGTAAAAGCTAATAAAGATCCCTTTTGCTGATTTGTAAGCTTCATTTAAGATTTCTTGTTAATTAATATATATATTTTTTATCATTGTTTTATTTGTTTGATTATAATATCTTCTAATTAGCGCCGATTTAAGTCAAATTGCGGGGCGCTATATAAAATCCTGCTAAAAAGATGCTTCTTTCTGAACCACCTCTTTAGCAGGTGGTTTTTTTTTGAATCATTTCTCATTTAAAAATCGGGTATTTGAACCATATTGTGCACCTAGCAAATGCTAAAGCACTAAAAAGGAGAAAAGAGCTCTATTTATTCCCCTCTATTAAATGAGCTCCTTTTCTCCATTAGTTTGGGGAGAAATGAGAAAAAAAAGTTTAAAAGAGAGACTAGATAAAGGTCCAGTTATATGTGCTGAGGGATTTTTATTTGAAATTGAAAGACGCGGGTACATGTCATCTGGAGAGTTTGTTCCAATGGTTTCTTTGGATCATCCAGAGGCTTTAGAAAACTTACATAGAGATTTTCAACATGCAGGTTCGGATATAGTTCAAGCTTTTACTTATAATGGACATAGAGAAAAGATGCGTGTAATTGGTAAAGAAGATCTTTTAGAACCATTAAATAGATCAGCTTTAAAAATTGCAAAAAAAGTTGCTCTCGATACGCCAAAAGGAATTGAGCCTAACCTGATGGCTGGTAATATTTCTAATTCAAATATTTGGAATGATAAAGACACTAGTCAAAACAAAGAAGTTGAAAAAATGTTTTCCGAAATGGTTGGATGGGCAGTAGACGAAGGTGCGGATATATTAATTGGCGAAACTTTTTATTACGCTGAAGAAGCTTATGCAGCTTTAAAAGCAA
>CACLJJ010000031.1 GCA_902607215.1 uncultured Pelagibacteraceae bacterium | reverse complement strand
ATACTAATTTTCTTTCAAAAAAATTTTTAAATTATTGGAAGCCTTCGTTGGCAATATTTATTGACTCTGAAATATGGCCCAATATGCTTTTAAACATTAAGAAAAAATCAATTCCCACAATATTACTTAATGCAAGAATCACAAAAAAATCATTTAACCGTTGGAAATTTTTTAAAAGTTTTTCGAGCAAATTATTTGGATGTTTTACAAAAGCCTACCCATGCAACAAAGAAACGCGAAAGTATCTAAATTATTTTGGAATAAAAAAAATGAGATCTATAGGTAATTTAAAATTTTCACAAAATAATTTAAAAAATTTAATTATACCAAAAAAACTTAAAAAGTTTATATCTAATAAAAAATTTTGGTGTGCTACCAGCACTCACGACACAGAAGAAATTTTTTGTTCACAAGTACACAAAAATTTAAAAAAAAAATATAATAAATTTTTAACTATTATAATTCCGAGACATGTTAATCGGTGTGAAAATTTACTTAATTCTTTTAAAAATTTAGGTTTTAAAGTCCATTGTCATAGTTGGTCAAAAAATATAAATCGTGAAACTGATATTTATCTAGTTGACACTTATGGTGAAACAAATTTATTTTTTAGTTTTAATAAAATTGTTTTTGTTGGCGGATCTATAATCAAACATGGTGGTCAAAATCCACTTGAACCAGCCAGGTATGGCAACTCAGTGATACATGGCCCAAATGTGAGCAATTTTAAGGAAATATACGAATTACTAAAAAAATTTGGAATATCAAAAAAAGTTAATTCCGTTAGGAGTTTGACAAATCGTGTACATAAATTAATAAAACATAAACCTAATTCAAACCTGTTGACAAAAAAAATTGAACAAACTGGAGCTCAAATACTTAATACAGTTTTAAGAGAAATAAGATTTATACTAAGAAATAATGAAATTAAATAAACCAAAGTTTTGGGACTATAAAAAGCCAAATTTTCTTGCATATATTTTATTACCTTTAACATTTCCTATTTTGGTAAGAAATTTTTTTGCTAAAAGCTTTTTAAAGGAAAAGTCTGATAAAATTAAGACTGTTTGTGTTGGAAATATTTATGTTGGGGGTACTGGGAAAACTCCATTATCAATTAAAATTAATAATCTAATAAAAAAGCAAGGTATTAAATCCATTGTTGTTAAAAAATTTTATTCTGATCAAACAGATGAACAAAATTTAATAAAAAATTATACCAACCTTATTTGTAAAAAAAAAAGATTAGATGCTTTAAAAGATGCAATAGATCAAAATTTTGAATTTGCTATATTTGATGATGGCCTCCAAGAAAAGACAATTAATTACAATTTAAAGATAGTATGCTTTAATAATTCACAATGGAAAGGGAATGGATTTTTAATCCCAGCAGGTCCTTTAAGAGAAAAAATTGAATCATTAAAAAATTTTGATCTAATTTTTATAAATGGTAATCCAAAAAAAAATCATGATATATTTAATGAAATTAAGCAATTAAATAATAATATAAATATTTTTGAAACTTTCTATCAACTTTCTAATTTAAAAGAATTTGATAATAATGTTAATTATGTAGCTTTTTCAGGAATAGGTAATTCTGAAAATTTTTATGACACTATGATCGAAAATAAATTTAAAATAATTAAAAAATTCAATTTTCCTGACCATTACAATTATACTGATGATGATTTAATAAAAATATTAGATTATGCAAAACAAAACAATGCTAAAATTATTACAACAGAAAAAGACTATTTAAGATTAGGTCCTAAGTTCAGTAAAGAAATAAAATGTCTTAAGTTAGAACTTGTAATATTAGAAGAAAAAAAACTAATTAATATTTTAATAAAACAGTAATGAAATACATTAAATATTTTTTTCAATTCATTTTAATTAAGTTGTTTTTTTTTATATTTAGATTAATTGGTTACAAAAATGCCTCGAACTTAGGAGGATTAATTGGTTATAAAATCGGACCAATTTTCAAATCAGAAAAAATTATTAAAAATAATTTAAAAAATTATTCAGCAGATGCAGATGATCGATCGATTAATAATATTGTAAATGGAATGTGGGAAAATTATGGAAGAATTTTTGCAGAATATATGTTTATAAAAGATTTTAGATCAACAAAACTTGAAAAAAATTTAAAAGTTAATGGTATAGAATATCTAAATGAAATTAAAAAAAATAAAAAACCAGTTATATTTGTTTCTGGCCATTTTAATAATTTTGAGCTAATGGCAATGCAGATTGAAAAATCTGGAATTGATTTAGCAGCAATATATAGGCCATTAAATAATATCTTTTTAAATAAAACCATGGAAAAAATAAGAAAAGATTTTATTTGTAAAAACCAGATTAAAAAAGGAATTTCTGGTCTAAGAGAAATGTTAAATTTTTTTAAAAAAAATACGTCTATAGCTGTTATGATAGATCAAAGAGTAACGGAAGGTATTAAATGTAATTTATTTAATAAACCAGCATACACAACAACTATTCCAGCTCAACTTATTAAAAAATTTAATTGTCCAATTGTTACAATATACATAGAAAGAAAAAATAAAATAAACTTTGAAATGACAGTTAATAAACCAATATATTTTGAAAAAAATGATAATTTAGAAAAAATAACTAAAGATCTAAATTTGTGGTTGGAAAATATGATTTCAAAAAATCCAGAACAATGGATATGGTCTCATAATAGATGGAAATTATAAAAATTACTTGCTTTCTTCTTCTTTTTTTAGAGCTGCTTCTACATAAGAATAATAAGGCTCTTGAAGTTCAACATTCCAATAATTCAATTTTTCAAGGGGTATTTTTTTACCAGATATTGCACATGTAACATAATCACCATTTTCAATTATTTGAAAATTGTTGGGTAAATATTTTAATTTAGCTAATTTATTTTTCATTATTAAGATATATAAAATATATATGAACATTGGAATTATTGGAAGTGGTGGTCGAGAACACGCTTTATGCTTTAAACTTAAACAATCTAAAATAGTTGATAAAATTTACTGTATACCAGGAAATGCAGGTACAAATTTGATTGCAGAAAATCTTGATATTAAAACAAATGATTTTGAGAAAATAAAAAAAATATCAATTGAAAAAAAAATTGAACTTCTTGTGGTTGGTCCAGAAAAACCTTTGGTTGATGGCATTTCAGACTATTTTAAAGATACAAATATTAAAATATTTGGACCTAATAAAATAGCATCACAGCTGGAGGGGTCTAAAACTTTTACAAAAAAGCTATGTAAAAAATATAATATACCCACTTCAAAATTTGATATTTTTGAAAATAAAGAAAGTGCAAAAAAATTTTTAATCAATTCAGTTTTTCCAATAGTAATAAAAGCAGATGGGTTAGCTGCAGGAAAAGGTGTTTACATCTGCAATAATAATTCTGAAGCTTCGATTGCAGTAGATGAAATTTTTGACGGTCGTTTTGGAAAAGCTGATTGTGTTTTGATTGAAGAATTTTTAAAAGGTGAGGAAATGAGTTATTTTATAATAACTGATGGAAAAACTTTTAAAACATTTCAAACTGCTCAAGACCACAAAAGAGTTGGTGAAGGAGATGTTGGAAAAAATACAGGAGGTATGGGTGCATATTCACCATCAAGATTAATTAATAATGAACTACAAAATAAGATTAATGAAAAAATTATTAAACCAACTTTAAAAGGTTTGGATGATCTGAATTGTAAATATGTTGGTTTTTTATATGTTGGATTAATGATAATTGAGAACGAACCATTTTTAATTGAATTTAATGTTAGAATGGGTGACCCCGAGTGTCAAACTATTCTGCCTTTATTAAATTCTGACTTAGGAAAAATAATTAATGGATGCTGTATAAAAAAATTATCATCAATAGAAATTAGCTGGTCAGACAAAAAAAGTTTATGTATTGTACTTTGTTCCAATGGATATCCAGACAAGTATGATAAAAATATTAAAATAGAAAATTTAAAAAAAATAAAATTAAATGAAAATAGTGTAATTTTTCATGCAGGAACAAAGTTAGTTAGTGAAGATATTTTTGCTACGGGCGGCAGAGTGTTAAATGTTGTTGTTGTATCAAATAATTTTACCGAAAGTAAAAAACAAGCCATAAACATACTTAAAGATATAAATTGGACCAGAGGATTTTATCGTAAAGATATAGGTTATAAGGTTATTTTCTGATGAGAATAATATCTGGTAATTTCAAAAATAAAAAATTATTTCAACCTAACAATAATTTTACAAGACCCTTGAAAGATTTGGTAAAGGAATCTATTTTTAATATTATTGAACACTCTAAATTTGTAAAATTTAAAATTAAAAACTGTGAAGTTTTAGACTTATTTTCGGGTTCAGGATCTTTTGGACTTGAATGTATTTCAAGGGGCGCAAAAAAAGTTTTTTTTTGTGAAAACTATATTCCTACAACAAAAATATTAAATA
Source organism: uncultured Pelagibacteraceae bacterium (assembly GCA_902607215.1). Lineage (GTDB taxonomy): Bacteria > Pseudomonadota > Alphaproteobacteria > Pelagibacterales > Pelagibacteraceae > Pelagibacter. Next base: position 3,980 of record CACLJJ010000031.1, on the reverse strand, counting down.
AAAATATAGATAGTTTAAAATGTAAAGAAAGAACAGATGTGTACATAAAAGACGTTTTTAAACTTTTAAATAATAACCCATTCATAGAAAAGAAATTTCAAATAATTTTTTTAGATCCTCCCTTTAAAGAAAAAAAAATTAAAGAACTTATAGAAAATTTAAATGAATCAAATATATTAGATAAAAACGGAATAATTATTTTGCACAGAAATAAAAAATATAAAGATCTACTACCAAACAAATTCAATATAGAGTTAGAAAAAATTTATGGATTGTCTAAGATAATATTTGGCTTTTTTTAATTCTTTTTAAAATTTTATTTGTCTCAATTTTTATTAATTCAACTGATGGTTGGTCAAAAGGATTAACCTTTAAAGCATCACCTAATAAAATAGTTTCAAGCATAAAAAAAGTAAATATTTCACCTAAAGATTTTTCAGATCTATTGAGGATATCAAAAGATCTAAAAGGTATTTTTTTGTTTTTAAAAACACTTTGAGTGGCTTTTTTTTGCGCTATTTTTATGTCTAATAAACTTTTATTTTTTAAATAATCATGAGAGTCCAAAATTAATGAATTGTTAATTTTCAGAGCTTTTTTTTCAATCACATCAAAAAAAGTATAAAAACTGTTCTTTGGTCCATCTAAATATAGTTGCATCAGGCTATGATTATCTTTAGGCATTGTTGAAACCAATGGCAGCAACCCTTTTGATTTTTTCCCTAAACTTTCGGCTAATAATTGCTGATACCATTTAAATAATTCTTCAGATTGCTCATCGTAATTTAATATTATTGAGTTAAACTTTTTATTTTTTACAAAAAAAATGGTGGATGAAACGCTATCAATTAATCCATCTATAAATTTTGCATTTTTTATTAAATTATCAAAATCTTTAAATTTTTCTTCTTTTAAGCCCATCAAAATTGAAGGCAACATTCCAACTTCTGATAATACTGAATATCTTCCCCCAATATAATTTCTGTGCTCTAATATTTCGCATTTAAGTTTGTTGGCTAATTTTCTTAGATAATTATTAGAACTTTCACAAATAAATAAATTATTTTTTTTATTTTTTAAAATATTGAAATTAGAAATTGTTTCTAGAGTATCGCCTGATTTTGAAATAATAATATTGAGAACTTTAATTTTTTTTTTGTCTGAAAATTTATTTAAATTAATATTATTATAAAAATAAAATTTCTTCTTAATTTTAAAATTCAAAAAATTATAAATTGCTTCAATGCCTAATGAAGAGCCACCCATTCCGATAATATTAAAATTGTGAAATTTTTTATATTTCAGAATTTTTTTTTGGGTAAAACTATAAACATAATTACGTGATAAACTTTTAAAAAAGTTATTATTTAAATATTTTTTTAAAGTTTTTTTTACAAATAGTTTTGTTTTAAAATTTTTTTTTTTTACACCAAACTTATTAAAATTTATATTTTGGGTTAACATTAATTTTTATTAATTTTTTTCAATACAAATTCTTCTGCCGACTGATTGGTGCTGGTCGAAATATCTGTTATCTCGTCTTCATTAAAGCTTTTAAATAAATTTTCTACCTCTTCTTCAATTTGTTCTGATTGATTAATATTTTTTTTATCTTTTCTGGGAACTGGCAATTCTTCAAAATCTGGCGGTATCTCCAATGGATTTTTTTTTTCAACTAAAAATTCGTCACTATTTTCTTGTTTAGCTCCACTTATGCCATCTTTTATTGTTTGACATGCATTTAATAATATTAAAAGGGACAGTAATAATTTAATTTTATTTTTCATTATTTATTTCATGTTTATTAAAAAATAATTCAACCAAAATAAGGCACAATATGCCTGTAGAAATAAATATATCAGCAACGTTAAAAACAAACCAATGAAAATCATTATAATTTAAATCTATGAAATCAGGAACTGCAGAATAATAAATTCTATCAAACAAATTTCCTAATGATCCTCCCAGAATTATGATAAACAAATAGCTTTTTAAGTTATTAAATTTCAAAGCTAAATATAAGATTGCTATGTTAACTACAACTATTAGCATAGTTACAAAATTATATATTGCACTCTTATCAAATGAAAGTAAACCAAATCCTATACCTGTGTTCCAAACTAAAATAATATTAAAAAAATCATTTACATAAATATCTACAATACCATCGTTTTTTACAATGTTTAAAATATATAATTTAGAAACTCTGTCTAAAAAAAAAATTATAGCTAATATTATAAAATAAATGATTACTTTTTTAAAAGGTATGCTTCTCATAAATATCAGAGATGACCGTGTCTTTCGCATTTATCTTTTCTTATCTTCCAACAAACATTACACTTCTCTCCTTCTGCCTTAAATGTTTCTACTTCTATTTCTTCTTTGGATTTTTTATCCAAAAATATTTCTGCACCAGATGTTATGCAAATTTCGGAAAAGTCATATTTATTTGCTAAATTATAGTAATTATTATCTAATTTAACTTTAACTGATGCTTCAAGACTAGAGCCAATTAATTTTTCTGCTCTTTTCGTCTCTATGCTTACATTAACTGCATTTCTTATTTTTATTAATTTAACCCAGTTTTTTTCAATAATTTCATTTTTCCAATTACTGGGAATTTTTGGAAATTTCTTAAGATGTATACTATTTTTAGAGTCTTTGTTTAGTAATTTAAAAATTTCTTCAGTTGTAAATGATAAAATTGGTGCAAACCATTTAAGCAAACAGTCAAGAATAATATTTAAAACTAGAATACAGTCTTTTCTCTTTTGTGTTTCCTTGCTATCGCAATAAAGTACGTCTTTTCTAATATCAAAATAAAATGAAGACAAATCAACAGTGCAAAAAATTAATAGCTCCTTATATAAAGTATGAAAATTGTAAGATTGAAAGTTTTTTTGAAAACTATCATTTAAAACTGAAATTTTGTGCAACATATACTGTTCTAACTCTGGAAGTTTAGCGGTATCTATATTTTTAAAATGTAGTTCTGAAAAATTGTCATTTAAATTTCCCATTATATATCTAAATGTATTTCTTATCTTTCTATAAGCTTCTGCATGTTGCTCTAGTATAGAATAATCAATTCTTAAGTCCTCAGCATAGTTAGAAGATGCAACCCAAATTCTTAAAATATCTGCACCATATTTTTTTAGTATATCTTCAGGAGCGATTATGTTTCCCAAAGATTTAGACATTTTAAGGCCCTTTCCATCCACTACAAATCCATGAGAAAGAATTGACTCAAAAGGAGCTCTTCCTCTTGTTCCGCAAGATTCTAGCAATGATGAATGAAACCACCCTCGGTGCTGGTCAGACCCTTCTAAATACATTGAAGCTGGCCACTTTAAATCTTTTCTCTTTTCAAGAACATAAGCATGGGTTGATCCGCTATCAAACCAAACTTCTACAATGTCACTTAATTTATTGTAATCTTCAATTTTGTATTTTTTTCCTAAAAATCTTTGTGCATCGCCTTCAAACCAACAATCTGCACCTTCTTTTTCAAAAATATTTGCAATATTTTCTGTAACTTCTTTATCTAATAATATTTGATTTGTTTTCTTTGACATAAATACAGGAATTGGAACACCCCATACCCTTTGTCTTGAAACACACCAATCTGGTCTTAGTTCAATCATTGATTTTAATCTTTCTTTTCCCTTATTAGGATAAAATTTAGTATCTTGAATTGCTTTTAAAGCCCTTTTTCTTAAACCATGACTTTCCATTGAGATAAACCACTGGGGTGTAGCTCTGTGAACTAATGGTGCTTTGGATCGCCATGAATGAGGGTAAGAATGAACTAGTTCCCCGCTAGACAGCAATTTTTTTTGTTCTTTTAATTTTTCAATAATTATTTTATTTGCTTTAAAAATATGAATACCTGCAAAAAATGGAACATGCTTTGTGTATTTTCCATCGTCGTCTACCGTTTCTTGAGCTTTAATATTATTTTTTAAACATAAATTAAAGTC
>CACLJJ010000030.1 GCA_902607215.1 uncultured Pelagibacteraceae bacterium | reverse complement strand
AACTACAGAAAAAGATCCTGGTTTTTTAAATCAAATTGACGATGGTTGTGATTGTATACCAGGTGGTAATGCTTTTCCTGTTGCTTTAGATAATTTGTATTGCAACAGATTTGAAATGGCTGAGTTTGCAAAAGAATGTGCTAATAAAAAAATAAATTTTATTGGAATTTGTTGTGGTGCAGAACCTCATCATGTAAGAGAAATGGCTGTTGCATTGGGTAGAAAACCAATTTCTTATAAATACTATCCTGACATGTCAAAACATTATGCACATGGTACCGATTCAACTTTAAAGCATTTAAATACTGATGTAGCAAAAACATTATAGATTCTAAGTGATGGAAACAAATGCTAAAGTAGTTATTATTGGCGGTGGCGTTGTTGGTTGCTCAATACTTTTTCATCTTGCAAAATTTGGTTTAAAAGATTGTATTCTCCTTGAAAGAAAAGAACTTACTTCAGGCTCATCGTGGCATGCAGCTGGAAATGTTCATGTGATTTCAAACGATCCAAATATTTCAAGATTAATGGCTTATACAATTAGGCTTTATAAAGAAATTGAAGAAACCTCAGGTCATTCAACGGGATTTAAACCTAGTGGTGGTTTTTATCTAGCATCTAATGAAACTTGGAATGACTATTTAAAAAGAGAAAGATCAAAAGCAAGATATATGGGTCTTGATCAAGAATTTATTTCTTTGGAAGAGGTAGCAAAAAAAAATCCGTTAATTGATCCAAAAAGATATATTTCAGCTTTGTGGGATCCAATAGATGGTGAAGTAGATCCTTCAGGAGTTACTTATGCTTTTGCTAAAGCTGCTAAAGTTCATGGAGGAAAATATTATACTCACACAACTGTTAAAGATACTAAACAAAAAAAAGATGGCTCTTGGGATGTAATCACTGACAAAGGAAATATTAATGCCGAGATAGTAATTAATGCTGGAGGGTTATGGGCTAGAGAAGTTGGTCAAATGGCAGGAATTAATTTGCCTGTGCAACCAATGGAACATCATTATTTAATTACAGAAGCCATACCAGAAATAGAGGCAATGGGTGAGAGTAAAAGATTACCTGTTGGAACAGATTTTGAAGGTAATATTTATTTTAGACAAGAAGGTAAAGGAATGCTTCTTGGTACCTATGAACCAAAATCAACTCCTTGGAAAGTAGAAGGAACACCAATGAATTTTGGACATGAACTTTTAGAGCCCAAATTAGAGAATATTCAAGATAGACTCGCTATAGGATTTAAAAGAATGCCTGCTCTAGAAAAAGCAGGAATAAAAAATATTGTTAATGGACCTTTTACCTTTGGTCCAGATGGAAGTCCTTTGATTGGTCCTATTCCTGGTTTAAAAAATTATTGGGTTGCGGTTGGTGTAATGGCTGGTTTTTGCCAAGGTGGAGGTGTTGGAAAATGTATAGCTGAATGGATAATAGATGGCGAACCATCAATTGATGTTTGGGCAATGGATGTTGCAAGATTTGGTAATTATGCTTCTCCACAATATGGGACAACAAAATCTTCAGAAAATTATGAAAGAAGGTTTATCATGACTTTTCCAAATGAAACTTTACCTAAAGGAAGAAAACAAAAAACTACAGCACTATATGATCGTTTTATTTCTAAAGGTGCTGTTATGGGAGATAGTTTTGGATTAGAAAGTGTTTTGTGGTTTGCCAATAATCCAAAAGATGCATATGAAGAACCAACTATAAAAAGGTCCAGATCTCACGAATATGTTTCAAATGAAGTTAAAAATGTCAGAGAAAATGTTGGAATTATTGAAATTGCAAACTTTTCCAAACACGAGTTTCAAGGAAGAGATGCAAGAAAATTTCTAAATTATATTTTGGCAGGCAGAATTCCAAAACCTGGTAGAATCTCCTTAAATCCAATGTTAACTCCAAAAGGTAAATTATATGGAGATTTAACTGTTGCTTGTCTTAATGAAAATCAATTTATTGTTTTTGGATCTGGTGCAGTTCAAGAAATGCATAGAAGATGGTTTGAAAAACACCTAAAAGATTTTAATTTAGTTTATAAAAACAGATCGGATGATTTTCACGGACTTGCATTATCTGGACCAAAATCAAGAGATTTGTTACAAAAATTAGTTAGAGAAAACATTTCTAACGAAAATTTTAAATTTAGAGATGTTAAAGAAATGTATGTTGCTGGAGTTCCCGCAATTGTAAATCGAATTTCTTTTACTGGAGAACTAGGATACGAAATTTATGTTGCTCCACACTTTCAGTTAAAACTTTACGAAGAAATAGAAAATGCTGGTAAAAAGTTTGGTTTAAAACCTTTTGGTGGTAGAGCATTAATGTCTATGAGGTTAGAAAAAAATTGGGGTGCCTGGACTTTAGACTTTAGACCAGATTTTACTGCAAAGGAGTCTGGTTTGGACATTTTTATTGATTGGAAAAAAGATTTTATTGGGAAGCAAAGTGCTGAAAAAGATAAAAGTAATTTAAAACTAACTCCCTTAATTATTGAAACAAAAGATATTGATGTAACAAATAACGAGGCGGTAATGAAAGATGGAAAAAGCATTGGCTACATAACATCTGGTGGTTTTGCTCACTATGTAAAAAAAAGCATTGCCTATTCTTATCTGGATAAGGAAACTTTAAAAACTAACAAAAAGTTAGAAGTGGAAATAAATGGAGATTTTTATAGCTGTTCAATAATAAAAGACCCATTATATGATCCAAGTGGAATAAAAATGAGATCTTAATCTAGTCTCAGTTGAATCTTATTTGATTTCTATTACTAAATATGTTCTCTTTTCATACTTAAAACTTACGTAAGGGAAAATAATGAAAATAAAAAAAATAATAATTTCTACATTATCTGTTTTGCTTTTTAGTGCTTTCACTTCAATAGCAAATGCAGGATGTGGAAAAGTTGTAATAGCTAGTCAAAACTGGGCATCAGCAGAACTGATGGCAGAAGTTGATAAAGTTATATTAGAAAAAGGTTATGGTTGTGAAGTTGAACTTATACCAGGTGCAACGATGCCAACATTTGCTTCAATGGATGAAAAAGGTGCTCCAGATATGAACCCTGAACAATGGGCCAATGCTGTTTACGCACCTTTAAATAAAGCAGTTGATGAAGGTCGTTTAGTTATAGCTAATAAAGCACCGATTACTGGTCTTGGTGAAGGCTGGTGGATAACTCCAGGAACTGTTGAAAAAATTCCAGAAATAAAAGGTATGACTGCAATGGAAATTTTAGAACATCCAGAGTGGTTTCCATTTAAAGAAGATCCTTCAAAAGGAGCTTTTTTAGGTTGTCCTGCGGGTTGGGGATGTCAATTAGCTAATGCAAATCTTTTCAAAGCTTTTGAAATGGAAAAAAAAGGTTGGGTGTTAATTGACCCAGGTTCTGCTGCTGGTTTGGATGGTTCAATATCTAAAGCTGCTGAGTCAGGAAATCCTTGGTTAGGATACTACTGGAACCCAACTTCAATAGTTGGAAAATATAATTTAATACAACTTGAATGGGGCGTGGATTATGCAGGCGATGAAAATTGGAATGGCTGTATAGTTAAGCCTGAACAAGAATGTATAGATCCAAAACCATCTGCTTGGATTAAGTCAGAAGTAAATACTATCATTACAACTAAGTTTGCAAAACAGGGTGGAAAAAAAGTAGTTAAGTATATTAAAAAACGTACTTACCCAGGTCCTGTAATGAACGGAATGCTAGTTTACATGGCTGACAATCAAGCTAGTGGTGCAGATGCAGCAATTGAATTTTTAACTAAACACGAAGATGTTTGGAAAAAATGGGTATCAGGTGCTGCTAAGAAAAAGATCAAAGCTGGTCTTTAAAATCTAAATTATCTTAACGAGCCTATTATTAAATGGGCTCGTTATTAATTTAATAAAATAAAATGGAATTCTTTACTAAATTTCCTGTAATGGAACGAGTTCCTCTTATGGAGCTTAAAAAAGGAATTGATTTAAGTTTTAGATTATTTTCTCGAAAATATGGTGATGCCATAGAAAATTTTTTTGATCCATTATTATTTTTTTTAGTATGGTTAGAAAAATTATTATTAACAACACCTTGGCCAATAATAATTTTAGTTATAGGTATTTGTGCTTGGTTTGGTTCTAGAAGTTGGAAGTTAGTAGTTGGAAGTTCAATAGCATTTATGCTTATTGGATACTTTGGTATGTGGAATGATTGCATGGCAACAGTCGCTATTATAACTGTATGCACTATCATATGTATAGCAGTTGGAATTCCAATCGGTGTTCTTATGTCAAAATCTGATAGAGTTGAAAGAGCTATTGTACCAGTTTTAGACATGATGCAAACTATTCCTAGTTTTGTTTATTTAGTTCCAATTTTAATGCTTCTAGGTATAGGAAAAGTTCCGGGTTTAATTGCAGTTTGTATTTATGCTCTTCCTCCTGTTGTTAGATTAACAAATTTAGGTATAAGGGAAGTTGACAAAGAAACGTTAGAAGCATGCGATTCTTATGGAGCAACTCCATTTCAAAAATTAACAACTGTTCAAATACCATTATCTCTTCCAACAATTTTTGCTGGTGTTAACCAGACAATTATGATGGCTTTAGCGATGGTGGTAATCGCATCCATGATAGGAGTTAAAGGTTTAGGGGTACCCATATTGAGGGCAATATCAAATCAATACCTGGCTTTAGGATTGTTTAATGGTTTAGCCATAGTGGCTTTGGCTATAATCTTTGACAGAATCACTCAAGAATACGGTCGTAGAATTCAAAAACACAGGGGCCAAAAAAAATAGAGTAGTTCTATTTTCAATTAAAGTTTCGATTTTTCTAGACAGGTATTTCAAAATAAATAAACATCTCGGCATGAATTTTTCTTTAGAAATTGGACCGAAAACCGATTTAGATACTTTGCCGGTTTTAAAGGATGTATATATAACTATGCTTCCAGGTGGTGATTACAAAGATACCGCCGAACAAGCAGCTAAACTGTTTAAAAAGGGCTTAAATCCAATACCTCATTTCCCTGCTAGATCTATTAAAAATGATGCTCAACTTAAAGAGTATGTTTCTAGGTGTAAGGACGTAGGTGTAAAACAGGCTCTGGTTATTGGGGGAAGCCGAGAGCCCATTGGAAATTTTGACAGCTCAATCCAGCTTTTGGAAACAGGATGTTTTGAGCAGATGAAGATAGGAATTGCTGGACATCCCGAGGGGAGTCCTGATATATCCGATTCAAAATTAGAAAAAGCTATGAAAGACAAAAAGCCTTATGCTGACTATATAGTAACCCAATGGTTACTAGACCCTCAGCCAATAATAGACTTCATTTCTAAACAATCAGTACCAGTTCATGTTGGAATTACTGGGCCACTAAAAATAACTAGCTTAATTAAATTTGCTAATATTGTAGGTGCAAAAAATTCCCTAAACTTTCTTAAGTCTAATTTTAGTAAGGCATTAGATTTAATGAAACCTAGAGACCCTAATGAATTAATTGGGAAAGTTAAAAATTTTACAGAATATTTCCACATTTATACATTCGGCGGCTTGAAGGAAACAAACAAGTGGTTGATGGAGAACAAATATGTCTAATGAATTTGACTATACTAAACTAAAACATGTAACTTCAGTTGATCAATCTGATCGGAAAGTTCCATATAACTTAAGACAAAGTGGTCCTACTAAAGTTGAAATGTTAATTTCAACAAGAGTAAGAAAATCGCCTTATTGGCATTTATCAATGCAAGCTGGCTGTTGGAGAGCAACTATTTACAATCGCGTTTATCATCCAAGAGGATATGTAAAACCAGAAGATGGTGGAGCAATGGTAGAGTATGATGCAATTGTTAATCACGTAACAATGTGGAACGTTGCTGTTGAAAGACAAATAAGAGTTAAAGGTCCGGATGCAGAAAAATTTACTGACTACGTAATAACTAGAGATGCAACTAAAATTTCACCAATGAGAGCTAGATATGTAATTTTGTGTAATGCTTATGGTGGAGTTTTAAATGATCCAATTCTTCTTAGAATTTCAAAAGATGAGTTTTGGTTTTCACTATCAGATTCTGACATTGGTATGTACCTTCAAGGTGTTAATGCTGATGGAAGATTTAATTGTACGGTTGAAGAAATTGATTCTTGTCCTGTACAAATTCAAGGACCAAAATCAAAAGCACTAATGAAAGATTTATTAGGTGATCAAGTTGATTTGGATAACATGCCTTTCTACGGTCTAGCTGAAGTAAAAGTTGCTGGAAGAAGTTGTGTTATTTCACAATCTGGTTTCTCAGGAGAGGCGGGATATGAAATATATTTAAGAAATGCAACTTTATATGCTGATGATATGTGGAACGCAGTACTTGATGCAGGTAAAAAACATGAACTAATGGTTATTGCCCCTGCACACCATAGAAGAATTCAAGCTGGAATTCTTTCTTGGGGACAAGATATGGATACTGAACATAATCCTTTTCAATGCAATCTGGGTTATCAAGTTTCTTTATCTGGTAAAGGTGAATGGAATAAAAAAACTGACTATGTTGGAAAAGCAGCTTTAGAAAAAATGGGTGCTGAAATTAAAGCTGGTAAAAAACCATACAAACTTCAGTTAGTTGGACTTGAACTAGGTGGAAAACCAATAGAGGAATACGCTCCTGATTTTTGGTTAATTTCAAATGCAGATGGCGGTGACCCTGTTGGATTTATCACCTCTCCTTGGTATCACCCAGAGAAAAAACAAAATATTGCAATGGGCTATGTACCATTTGATGGCACATTGAATGCTAACGGATTCCCCAAGGGTAAGATTGGAGTTAAATACAAAGTTCATTTACCAGAAAAATACTCAGATACACCAGGAAAACCTGTGGATGCTATAGTAGTGGATCTTCCTTTTAAAGAATCTTACAATGCAAACACTAGAGAAGTTGTAAAAGGATAATTAATTTATCGGGGAGAGAATAAAAATTTTCTCCCCTATAAATAATGAGTAAAATAATTAATGTTTGGAGTATTTTTAGATATAGTATTTAGATCGTTAAAATTAGATAAATCCCTCTATTCAGATAATAGATATTTTGGTGAAGCTGCTATTTATTTTGCTGGGTTAATAATGATTTTAGACGGTGTAGCTGGAGCGGTAGCTGCTAACACAATAGTAAAAACTTCAATTGGTATTTCGGGATTAACTGCAATTTTTACGTGGTTAGTATGGACAATTTTTATTTATGTGATTGGAGTTAAATTATTCCCAGATAAAAACACAAAAGTTTCATTTAAAAAGATTTTAATTGGTGTGGGTTATGCTCATTCGCCTGGATTAATAAGGTTTTTTGCTGTTACTCCTGAATTAGTTATACCAATAATTTTTCTTACTCAGTTTTGGATATTTGCATCATTAATTTTATCAACCAAACATATATTAAACTTAAAATCTAATTTTAAATCTTTTGGTGTAGTTTTTTTATCTTTTTTGATAATAGCATTTTTATCAATATCTTTCGTGATGAGCCGAATGAATGCATTGCCAGTAAGCACTATCAGCTAGACTGGAAAAACTGTTTTTGAAGTCCTACAAGATTTACAAACTTTAAAACCTGTTAAGATTAAGTTTTCATTAACGCTTTCATCTTTTTTATTGCACTCTTCACAAATATTATCTAGCTCTTCTAAATCAACGTCTTTAAATTCTTTAGTCATTATCTGTCAATCCTGCACCTGCAGCGGTTTGCTTTAAATTTTCTGTTTCCTCAACAAATGTGTCTTCTGATAATCTGTATAATTCTTGCCATTCTATTTCGCTAAACATGTTTTGGTTTTCTATAAACTTAATTTTAATTTGACCACTTTTTTCTAAAATGTCTCCACTTAAATAATTTGAATAAATTGATTGATTAAAGTTTAATAAAAATTCTTTTTCATCAATTGTTAAAAAAATTCTTTTACCTATAATTTCTGAAGCTCTACTTACAAAAGGAATAAATAAAATTGGAAAACTTAAATTTTCAAATTTAATTTCCCCTAATTCTTCAAGATTATTTATTTGATCTAGAAAATTTGTTCCTGCTATAATTGGACAATAGGGTATTTTTGATGAATTTTCTTTTGAAACTAAACTTAAATTTTGAAATTTTTTTTTTTTAAAAATTTTATAATACTCATTTAAATTTTTTAAACCCGGTAAACCAAACATTTCTAAAAGACGAATATTTTTTCCAACTTCCTCAGAAACTCCCCAGGAAAATCCAATACCTTTACTGGCTCTTTTTGCTGCTGTATCTATTTCACTATAACTTCTCATTAATTTAAAGAATTATAAACCCAATGATCATCAAACGCTTTCAAATCTTTAGGTAATGGTGCGCCTTGAAACATATTTATTCTTAACCATTTATCAGAACGAGGGTCAAATTTTACAGCACCAAAAAAAGATAACTTTAATCTTAACATGT
>CACLJJ010000029.1 GCA_902607215.1 uncultured Pelagibacteraceae bacterium | reverse complement strand
CAATTTGGGGTGATGAATTTTATAATGCATTAACAAATTCAAAAATGGGTCTTAATCTAAGTAGAGGTTTACCGACCAAATATTACTCTAGTAATAGAATAGCCTCTTTAATGGGTAATGGTTTATTAACTTTTATAGACAAAAAAACTCAGCTAGGTGATATTTTTAAAAATAATGAAATTATTTCATATGAAAATTTAGATGATCTGGCTAATAAAATTAGTTTTTATAAAAAAAATGATTATGAAAGAAAAAAAATTGCGAAGAATGGAAAAGATAAATACTTTAAAATATTCAATGGAACTAAAATTTCAAAATACATTATAGATAAATCTCTAGGAAGAAATGTAAATTTATATTAATAAAGTTTTCTATCCTCCATTATATTTTTATATTATTCTTTATATCAATATGTATTATAATTAACAAAACCAATTTCAAATGAAAAATAAAAAAGTTCCTGGAAAAATGATAAATAAAAATATTATTATTTTAGGTTCAAAGGGAATGCTTGGAAATCAGGTTTTAAACTATTTTAAAAAAAAGAAATATTTAATAAAAACTTTTGATAAAAGATTTAAAAAATCAAATGTAAATAGTTGTATTAAAAGTTTGAACAAAGAAAGATCATCAATAATTATTAATTGTATTGGAAAAATTAAACAAAAAAAATCAACTTTTAGTGAATTATTTTGGTCAAATACAATTTTAATAAATAAGTTTGTTGAGTTATTAAATAATAAACATTTACTTATTCACCCTTCCACTGATTGCGTCTTTAATGGTAAAAATCGATTTGGATACAAAAAAAATGCAAGGTTAGATGCATTAGACGATTACGGTTTGAGCAAAGTTTTAGCTGAAAAAGCGTTAAAAAAAAGAACAAATACATTAATAATAAGAACTTCAATTGTTGGACTAGAAAAAAAGGCAAAAAACGGTCTATTAAGCTGGTTTTTGAGTCAAAAAAAAACTGTATATGGATACACAGATCATTTTTGGAATGGAGTAACAACGTTAAAATGGTGTGAGTTTCTTGAAGCTTTTTTATCACACAAAAAAAATATGAATTTTAAAAAAATTAAAATCATACAGATTGGAACAAAAAAAAAATACTCAAAATATCAAATGTTAAATATTTTTAAAAATATTTTTGGAAAAAAGATATTAATTATAAAAAAAAAAGCAGGTTATGCGAATAGATATTTAAAATCTGATTTTAAAATAGATAATTTTAATAAGCAAATTAAAAGTTTAAAAGAATTTAATGAATTATGAATAATAAATTTCATTTTTCAGTTGACGATGTATTCGAGTCTTTAATTGAGATTTCTGATAATAATATTCCTATTAAAAAACATTGGTTTTTTAAAATTTTGTATAATCTCTGGAAAAAATATAAAATTAAAACTGCATTATATCTTTTTTACCAAAAAAAAATAAATGACAAGATTAGAACTTTAAGAGAGGTCAAAAATATTAAAGATCAATTAAAGGAAAATTGGATTTATTTCAACTTCCATGGTCTTGATAGTCAGAATCCTCCATTTGCTCAATCTTTAAAAAATCAAAAAAAAACTTTTGAAAAAATAAGATCTGAAATTATTAGGTTTGCTGGGAAAAAGAATTTTTCTTCATTTGTAAGACTTCATTACTACTCCGAGTCTTTTGAGTTAGGCAAATACTTTAGACAAAAAAAAATAAAAGGATTATTTACCACTGATAAAAAAATAGTTTCTTATAAACTGCCTCAAAAAAATAAAGATGATCTATTTATTAAAAGTTTTTCTTTTTTTAAAAATTTAAAATTTATAAGAACGGATTTTAGAATTGAAAAGTTGTCACAGAAACAAAAATTTAAAAAAATTAAGAGTATTTTTTTAGAGAAGATTAATAATAAAAAAAATATTGTTATTTATACACATGAGTATGAGTTAAAAAAAAAAATTAACATAAAATGTTTACAAAAATCTATTAAAATACTTGTGGAAGACTTAAAATTAAAAAACATAAAACCATGACCAAAATTGCATTCATTATTTATAGAAATTGGGCATACAAAATTTTGACTAATACTTTAAAAAAAATAAAAAAAAAAAATATAATTCTAATTACTAATAAAATACCTGAATTTAATATTAAAAAATTAAAAATAAAAAAATTTAAAATTGATCCAAATAATAATATTCTAATTTATAAAATCTTAAAAAATAACCAGGTAGATATTGCTTTTTTTTATGGGTGGTCATGGCTTGTAAGTAACAAAGTTATAGATAATTTTTTGTGTATTTGTTTACACCCATCTAAATTACCATTATTTAGAGGTGGATCACCAATTCAAAATCAAATCTTGAGAGGAGTTTATGACTCGGCTGTAACAGTTTTTCGTATGAATAAAAAAATTGATCAAGGCCAAATTTTTATGCAAAAAAGGTTGTCTTTAAAGGGAGATATTAAAGAAATACTTTTAAATATTTCAAAAATTGGAACAAAGATTACTTTTAAATTATTAAGTAAATTTAACAAAAAGAAGATAATATTTTTCAAACAAAAAGGTAAGGCAAGTTTTTATAAAAGAAGAACAGAAAAAGATAATCAAAAAAACTTGAATGATTTAAAAAAAATTACTTATTATCAATTACATGATTATTTAAGATCACTAAAATATCCTTACCCGGGTCTCAAAGTTATTTTAAAAAATAAAAAAATTAATTTAATAAGAATAAAAAAAATTAAAAAAACTTTTAAAGTTACTGAATTGAAAAAAAATAAATATTTAAAATTAAAAGACTCTTTTGCAGAAATAATTAAATATACAGTTGCTAAATTTTAGACTTTCAAAAATTTAGCTTAATCCTTAATTGCAATGAGTATAATTTATACTAGTTTTTTTAAATAATTGTATGTAAAATTTTTTTTTTCATATATAAAGATTACACTTAACTTATAAAAAAAATTATTTAAAACAAATTATCTAATGACAAAATTTTTTAGTAACAAAAATGTTTTGATTACTGGAGGAACCGGGTCGTTTGGTACCGCTGTCTTAAGAAAGTTATTAAAGTTAAAAGCAAAAAATATTGTTATATTTAGTAGAGATGAAAAAAAACAGGAAGATTTGAGACTTGAGGTTGAGAACTCAAGAGTAAGATATGTTTTAGGGGATGTTAGAAATTTTAATGATTTAAAAAATGCAATGTTAAGAATGGATTATGTCTTTCATGCGGCTGCATTAAAACAGGTTCCAACATGTGATTTTAATCCAAGGGAAGCTTATCTAACAAATGTTAAAGGGACTGCAAATGTTATTGATGCTGCAATTGATTGCAAGGTGAAGAAACTAGTTTTTTTAAGTACAGACAAAGCAGTTTATCCTATAAATGCAATGGGTATATCAAAAGCCCTAGCAGAAAAAATAGTACAAGCTAAATCTAGAGAGTTAACCAATAAAGATACAATTTTGTGTATTACTAGATATGGAAATGTAATGTCGTCCAGAGCTTCAGTTATACCTAGATTTGTCGAACAAATTCAGAATAATAAAGATATTTCTGTGACAGACCAGAGAATGACAAGATTTTTAATGTCATTAAGCGAATCTATAGATTTAGTTTTTCATGGTTTTAAATCTGGTAAGCAGGGGGATATTTTTATTCAAAAGTCACCTTCGTGTAATATTTATCAACTTGCAAAAGTTTTGAAAAAAATATTTAAATCTAGATCAAAAATTAAAATTATTGGTACTAGACACGGTGAAAAATTGCATGAAACATTAGTATCCAGAGAGGAAATGGCAAGAGCAATTAACGAAAAAAAATATTATCGAATTAAAATTGATAATAGGGACTTAAATTATGATTTTTTTGAAATTAAAGGAAATAAAAAATTAAATTTAATTGAAGACTATAATTCCAATAATGCAAATTTATTGACTGATAAATCTTTAGAAAAATTATTAAAAAAATTTCATAAATTTAAATAAAATTTTATTAATCAATGAAAAATTTTTATGATTACTATACTTATACCAACTTATAATAATCTAAATTATCTTAAACTTTGCATAAAAAGTATTAAAAATAATTCTTCAAATAAATATAAAATAATTTTACATATTAATGAAGGTACTGATGGTACATTGGATTATGCTAATGAGAATAATTTAGAATATACATTTTCAAAAACAAATATTGGATTATGTGCTGCTATGAATAATTCATGCAAGCTTGTTAAAACTAAATACATTTTATATGCACATGATGACATGTATTTTTGCCCCGAATGGGATATTCATCTGATTAATGAGATAAATAAAATAGGACATGATAAATTTTATTTGTCAGCAGTTTTAATAGGTTATCTTGAGCATATAAGATTTAATTGTGGAGATACAATAAATGAATTTAATGAAGATAAATTGTTAAAAAATTATAAGAAAAAAAATTTTTATGATTATCAAGGTTCTCACTTTGCTCCTCATTTAGTATCTAAAAAAATTTGGGATAAAGTTGGAGGATTTAGTGAAGAATTTTATCCTGGTGTAGCTTCTGACCCAGATTTTAATATGAAATTATGGAAAGAGGGTGTTAGAATTTTTAAAGGAATAAATAATTTTAAAGTTTATCATTTTGTATCGACAGTAATTAAAAGAATTAATGTACCCACAAAAAATGAACCAAATATAAAAAGCAAAGCACACAAGATTTTTCTCTTAAAGTGGGGTGTATCTATTAATTTTTTTAAAAAATTTTATTTAAATACAAATTCTGAATATTTAGGTCCATTAAAAGATCCTAAAAAAAATATAAAATTTATATTCAATTATTTTTTATGTAAAATAAAATATCTTTACGTTAGATTGCTATACAACAAACTATATTCAAAAAACTAAACTTTATGAAAGTATTAATTTTGTGTAAACATGATGTTAAATTTATTAATTAATAAACTAAAATTTTTATATTGCAAAATTCTTTATTTAAATGAAAAATAAATTGATTGTTAGAATAGCTGAAGGCTTAGGCAATCAATTATTTATGTATGCTCATGCTTATAGCTTATCAAAAAAGATTAGTTATGATTTATATATTGATAATACTTCGGGGTATTTTAAAAAAAAAAATCAAGTCAGGTCATACGAACTAGATAAATTTAATATTGATCATAATTTACCTGATAAAAAATACAAATTTGATACTTTTTTTTCGAATTTAAATAGAAATTTATTAAAAAAAATTGATTTTTTTAAGAAAAATAAATCTTTTTTAATTGAACAAAGAGATAAAAATGGAATTTCAAATTATATTAATACCAGTAAAGAGGATTTTTCTGGTTTGCTATATGTTGAAGGTCATTATGAGTCAGAAAAATATTTCAAAGATTTTGCAAACGATCTAAAAGTAAAATTTACTGTTAAAGAAAACTATATAAAAAAAAATAATAAATATATTGAATTAATCAAAAATAATAACTCTGTTTCTATTGGTATTAGACAACATAGATATTCTGAACGTGGTAAAAAAAACAAAGCTAAATCAACAGAATTTACTAAAAATACTATTAATTATATCAATAAAGCTGTTCATTTTTTTAAAAATAAAATTTCTAATCCAAAGTTTTTTATTTGGTCTAACGATTTTACTGATTTAAATAATTATTTTAATGAAAATGAGTTTACTTTTATTATAAATGATAACAACAAATCTATAAATGATTTTAACCTCTTCAAATATTCAAAACATTTTATTGTAGGACCTACTTCATTTCATTGGTGGGGTGCGTGGCTAAATCAAAATCCTGATAAAATTTGTGCAAGACCTTCTGGTGATTTGAATCCATCGAATAATAAGGATTTTTGGCCAGAATCTTGGATTTCCATATAATCGTTAAAATTTAATTTTATTTAATGCATTATTTTTAAATAAATTTGCTTCTTGAATATACCTTCTAACCATTTGTGATGTTTTATGACCTGTCATGGCCATTATATTTCTTTCTTCTGCTCCAGATTCAGCTGTCGAAGTGGCAAAACCGGACCTTAGACTGTGACCACTATATTTATTTGGGTCCAACCCTGATAAAGAAGCATATTTTTTAATTATAAGGGCTATGCTTTTATCCGAAATATCAAATATTTTTCCTGATTTGATTTCTGAAATGTTCATCCAGTTCTTTAAACTTACAACTGGACAAAATAATTGATTGTCAAAGTAGGGGATAGCTTTGGTCATTCCTTCCCCTGATTGATCAGTTTTTGATCTCTTGATGAAAATTTTTACCCCTTCATTTACGAATTCTACATCATCATGTATAAGGTTCACTAATTCTGATCTTCTGAAACCACCTGAAAACCCAATAAGTATAATTGCTTTATCTCTAATTTTTCTTTTCTTAATTTGATTTGTTTGATCTATTGCATTAATAATTAATCTTAAATCATTGATTAATATTGGTTTTTTAGCTTTCTGGTTGCTTCCTTTAATCCTTTTTATTCCAAGTAAATTCTCCATGATTGCTGGATGTTTTGTATCTAAATAATGTCCTTTTAACTTATGAATCACACTAATTGAGGCTATTCTTCGTTTTAAAGTGCTAAATTTTGAGTTAGCTGATAAGTGGGTTAGATATAGTGATAGTATTTTAGGTTCTGTAGGTAAAAAGTTTAATCCATTTTTTGCGCAGAATGCGGAAAAGTCCTTAAAATCAGCTTTATAAGCTCTTAGTGTATTAGCTGCTTTAGAGTTCTTTAAGTTCTTTAAAGTTTCTAATTCAAGACTTTTTATATCAGTTATTAATTCATTCATAATATTTTCCGATAACCATTAATTATCGGAAGTAATATAATAAGTGCTTTTTAATGTCAATACATTAAATTAATTTAAATGATTAAAGATTCTAAAGAACATATAGACTTAACAAACGAAACATATATTCAACATTTTAAATTCGCTACTTGTGTTGGAATATCCATGATATATGGAGGAATACAGGCAATAATACATGCTATATATCCTGGTATATTAACAAAAGCTGCAAGCACTAAAATTAAAAAATTATATAGTTTGATTTCAGATAAATCTGAGAATAATGAAAGAAACTAAATTTAGTTTTATCCCCACTATTCTAGCCTGTTGAAAAGTCAATAAAATCAACCAAAAAGTGATACATACAACTTATAGCTTCTGATAAAGTAAAAAATGAATTAAGGGGCAACCCTTAACTGGCCGACTGGGGAAAGGCCGAGAGGACCAAGCCCAGGGGGCAGAAAGCTCTGCGGAGTAGCGCTAAAATTGTGGAGCGGAAGGCATGGCGGTAGCGCATACAACGACGTGCCAAAACTTCTGTTCTTTGCACCATAAAAAAGTGCAAGGAAACAGGGTTTTTTTCTAATTAAATGATCCTAAAAGGCACTCAATTTCAAATAAAAGTCTGGAAATACCTTAGAACTATACCTAAAGGTAAGGTTAAAACCTATAAACAGGTGGCTATTGGTATAAATAGACCTAAATCGGCTCGTGCCGTGGCTAATGCGTGTGGTAAAAACCTTTATTCCCCTAAAATACCATGTCATAGAGTGATTAGATCAGATGGTACCTTGGGTGGTTTCTCTGCCCCTGGAGGCATAAAAGCTAAAAAAAAGCTCCTAAAAAAAGAAGGTTTTTTGCTCTAAAAGATAGTAATATCAACGTTTTTTCAGCATTAGACCCCTATTACTTTGATATTTTATTGATTCGCCCTTCAGTTGTACTCTGTATAGATCTTTCGCTAAATAAACCCCTTCTATGGCCTTTTAAACACTATATTCGTCATTTGCAGACCTATAAAATATCCAGATATCAAGACTTATTTTGACTACGATAAATAGCATTATTTACACCTTTTAGCTTTTACAATGTTGTTTTTCCTTGTTTTTTGCGAATTCGTTATTTTTTTTCGTTTTTTCTTTAAAAAGTAATTAAATTTTTACTTATTTTTTATAGTATAATTTAAATAATAATATCAGAGTGATAAAGGTAATTATTAAACTAATACATTAATATATAGGTAAGGTTTGCTTACCATTCTAATTTGAATTAATAGTCATCTCTCTTCTAAAAATATAAATACCTGAGGTTATTATTATGAACAAACCAATAAAAGTCCATATATCAGGAAAATCTTTGAATACATAATAACCCAAAATAACGTTTGGAATTATTTCGAAATAACCAAAAGGTGCTAGTTTAGAAGCATCAGCATATTTTAATGAATAAATAAGTAATATATGACCCAAACAAGCAAAAATACCCATCACCGAAAGCCATAACCATTGAATTGAAGTTGGATTTATCCAAACTATAGGTACAATGAATGAGCCTATAATAACCCCCACTACACCAGTAAACAAAAGAGTTAATAATGGGCTATCCGTAGAATGAAGTTTTCTGGTAATTACTAAATAAATTCCATAGAAACATCCAGTACCTAATGCTGCAATTGTAGCTAAATTAAATTCTAAAAAACCAGGTCTAATAACAATTAAACTTC
>CACLJJ010000028.1 GCA_902607215.1 uncultured Pelagibacteraceae bacterium | reverse complement strand
AGCAACTTATCATGATAGTATTAAAAGTTTGTTTTCTATTTCAGATTTTCTTTCAATTAACTGTCTTTCAACAAAGGAAACAGAAAATATAATTAATGCAAAAACTTTAGAATATTTTCCAGCTGGTGCAATTATTACAAATAGTGCCAGAGGTGATATGATTGATGATGAAGCAATGATAAATGCCTTAAATAGTAGAAAAATTTATGCTTTAGGTTTAGATGTTTACAAAGGCGAACCCAATCTTAATCCTGGATATTTAAATATAAAAGATGTTTTTATTTTACCTCATCTTGGAAGTGCCACTAAAGAAACAAGAACTGCTATGGGAAACTTAGCAATAGATAATTTGGACGAGTTTTTTAAAACAGGAAATTGTAAAAATAAAGTGAATTGACTCAGTCAAATTTAGTGCAAAAAAAATATTTTATTAACTTATATTTATTAAGTTTTTTTATTTTATGAAGTGTAAACTTTGTAAATTTAATACAATTTGAGATTGTAATATTTTTAAAATATTAACCTTATAAACCAATTTCAGAACTTAAATTATCAAGACTCTTTAAGGGTTCTATGCTTAAATTATCCTTAAGTTAATTAACTAAGGGAGGACAATAATGTCAAAAAAAGAAAAAACGTTAAGAGGAAAGACTCCTTCAAGACGTAAGTTCTTTAAGGCTGCTGCTGCAACTGGTGCTGCCGCTGCCGCAACATTAGCAATGCCAAACATTGCCTCTGCCGCTAAAACTTTAAAAGTTCAAGCTGCATGGGGTGGTGGAATTTTTCTAGAGAATGCTCAAGCTTATGTAAAAAGAGTAAATGAGATGTCTGGCGGAAAATTAAATATAGATCTTTTGGCTGTTAATTCCGTTGTTAAAACAAGTCAAATGCAAGATGCTGTTCATAGAGGAGTTCTTGATGGAGCTCACTACGTTCCTGCATATTGGTATAGTAAAGCTGCTTCTGCTTCTCTTTTTGGAACTGGCCCTTGTTGGGGTTGGAGTGCTCAAGAGTTGTTAGGGTGGATACACTATGGTGGTGGTAAAGAATTATTTAATGAACTAATGGGTAATTTAGGTTTAAACCTTGTTAGCTTCTTTAATAGTCCAATGCCAGCTCAACCGCTTGGCTGGTTTAAAGAACAAATCAAAGCATCTTCTCAAATGAAAGGTTTGAAATATCGTACTGTGGGATTAGCTGCAGATGTTCTTGGTGAAATGGGAATGTCAGTTGTTCAATTACCTGGTGGAGAAATTCAACCAGCAATGAAGAGTGGATTAATTGATGCTGCTGAGTTTAATAACCCAACATCAGATAGTGACTTTGGTATGCAAGATGTATCAAAACATTATCACTTAGCAAGTTTTCACCAATCTCAAGAAGCTTTTGAGATTACATTTAACAAGAAGACATTTGATGGACTTGCTCCAGAATTGCAAAAAATTCTTGAGTATGCTTCTGAAGCAGAAAACTCAAATTTCTTCTGGCATAACACTCTAAGATATGCCGATGACCTTGTTAAATTGAAAAACAAGCTTGGTGTAAATATTTATCGTACACCTGATGGAGTTATGCAAGATCAGTTGAAAGCATGGGATGTGATAGTTAAGAAATTTAACGCATCAGATCCATTTTTCAAAAAAGTTGTAGATTCGCAAAAAGGTTATGCTAAAAAAGTAATGGCATACTTATTGCTTAATTCTCCTGATTATGGAATGGCTTATGAACATCACTTCGGTAAACCGACTAAAGCTATTTAAATAATTCAGAAAGTTTTTTTAAGGGCGACCTATACGGTCGCCCTTTTATATTGAGTTTTAAACTAATTTATATAAGCTATTTTTTTTTAAGGGTAATTACCAAATGCAAAAATATATTTATTTTTTTGAAAGCTTAAGTATCTGGATTGGAAGAGCATTTGGTTGGTGTATCTTAATTTTAACTCTCTCAGTGACTTATGAAGTTTTTGTAAGATATGTATTAAATGCGCCAACCGTTTGGGTTTTCGACATGATGGTTCAAATGTACGGTGGATTATTCTTAATGGCAGGTCCTTATGCCTTAGCTCAAGATGCACATGTCAGAGGAGATGTGTTATATCGTCTATTTCCAGTTAGAGCACAAGCTTGGATTGACTTAACTTTATATATATTATTTTTCTTTCCAGGAATGTTAGCCTTATTTTATTTTGGTTATGAAATTGCATCAGATTCATGGAGGTATAAAGAAGTGAGCTGGAACAGTCCTGCAAGAATACAAATCTATTATTTTAAATCTTTAATACCCTTAGCTGGTGGCTTGTTAATTTTGCAAGGAATATCAGAATGTATGAGATGTATTTTATGTATTAAAAATGGTGAATGGATGAATAGACATGATGATGTTCGTGAAACTGAAGAAGATTTAATTAGAAAAGCAAGAGAAGAAGAAAGAGAAAAAGAGGTTTTAAAAAATTAGATGACAGATCCACAAGTTGCAATATTCATGTTATCACTATTTATTTTCCTAGTTCTACTGGGATTTCCAATAGCATTTACTTTAATTGCTATGGGAGTTGGTTTTGGTTATTACGCATATTTTCAGGCTGACAATCTCTTAAATAATCAAATTTTTTATTTACTTAATCAAAATACTTATTCGGTTATGGAAAATGATGTGCTTGTTGCAATCCCATTATTTTTATTCATGGGGTATGTTGTTGAAAGAGCAAATATAGTTAATCGTTTATTTTTTAGTTTACAATTAGCAACCCGTCATCTCCCAGGATCAATGGCTGTTGCGGCTTTAGCAACCTGTGCAATATTTGCTACTGCAAGTGGAATTATTGGAGCTGTAGTTACACTAATGGGATTACTGGCTTTTCCTGCAATGGTAAAAGCTAACTATCATAGAGGTTTTGCTTCTGGTGTTATTTGCGCAGGAGGAACTTTAGGTATTTTAATTCCCCCAAGTATTATGCTTATTGTTTATGCAGCGATAGCAGAACTATCACCATTAAGATTGTATGCTGCAGCAATAATCCCTGGATTTATGTTGGCCGGTTTTTATATGATTTATGTTATTGGATATGCATTCTTTAAGCCAAGCATTGCGCCAAAACCATTAGAAGAGGAAGTTCCTGCTACAAAAGTTATTATTGTTCAATTGTTAACTTCATTTGTTCCATTGGCACTATTAATCATGTCAGTACTTGGTTCAATTTTATTGGGATTAGCAACACCCGCTGAAGCAGCAGCAATAGGTGCTTTTGGGGGATTATTTTTAGCGTTTTGTTATAAATCTTTAACTTGGACTGGTTTAAAACAATCAGTTTTTTTAACTGCAAAAACAACAGCAATGGTTTGTTGGTTGTTTGTAGGATCTTGGACTTTTGCTTCAATTTTTTCATACCTAGGCGGACATGCTATAATTGAACATTGGATAGTAGGACTTAATCTTGCGCCTTGGCAATTTCTTGTTTTGGTTCAGTTAATAATATTTTTATTAGGTTGGCCGTTAGAATGGACAGAAATATTAATTATATTTGTTCCAATTTTTTTACCAATGTTAGATACATTTGGAGTAAACCCATATTTTTTTGCTATGTTAGTAGCACTTAATCTTCAAACCTCATTTCTCACTCCACCTATGGCAATGGCAGCATATTATTTAAAAGGAGTTGTGGGAGATCAAATTGAACTTATAGAAATTTTTAAAAGCATCTTTCCATATTTAGCAATAGTAATATTTACAATGGTTTTAATGTATAATTTTCCAGGTATGGCTTTGTTTTTACCGGACTATTTTTTTGGAGTGGGGAAATAATCTAAATGTCATTATCTAGTTTATCAGTTGTTGAGCTTTCTAAAAAATTAAAAAAAGGAGAAATTAAGTCTGAGGAGTTAGTTAAAAGCTATATAGAACAAATTAATAAAAAAGATAAACAAATTGAAGCGTGGGAATTTTTTGAACCAGACTTAGCAATAAGCCAAGCTAAAAAACTAGATGCAGATCGTCAAGCAGGCAAGGTACAAGGAGATCTTCATGGTATCCCTGTGGGTATTAAGGATATTTTTGATACTGAAGATATGCCAACACTTGATGGAAGTAAGGCGCATAAAAAAAATCCTAGTTTAAATGACTGTACTGTCGTTTCAAAATTAAAACAGGCAGGAGCTATAATTATGGGTAAAACTGTGACTGCAGAGCTTGCTCATTTAACTCCTGGTAAAACAAAAAATCCACACGATCCAACAAGAACGCCTGGTGGATCTTCTATGGGATCAGCTGCTGCCGTAGCAGCCAACATGGTTCCCCTTGCAGTTGGATCTCAAACTAATGGTTCAGTTATTAGGCCTGCTTCTTTTTGTGGTGTTGTTGGATATAAACCGAGCAAAGGATTGATTTCTAGACATTTGGTAATGCAAGTTTCTCAAGTATTAGATCAAATTGGTGTTTTTTCAAATTCAATTGAAGATGCAGCATTAATTAGTGAACAGCTTTTTGGACATGATAAATTAGATCCAGACTCAACTTTAAGAGCAAAACCTAAACTATTAGCTGCAAGCAAAGAAAAACCACCGATGGAACCATTGTTAGCTTATATTAATTTACCTTTTATGAATGAATTAGAAACAGACGCAAAAGAAGCATTTGGTGAAGTAAAAGACGAATTAAAAGGACAAATAAAAGATATTGAATTTCCAAAAGCTTTTTCTGAAATTCCAAAATGGCATAAAATAATTGCAGAGTCAGATATGGCAAAGTCTTTTTCAGTTGATTATCAGAAATTTAAAAATTTATTAAGCGACCAAATAGTTGAGGCAATAGAGAGAGGACAGAAATATAAAGCTACAGAATATAACGAGGCTTGTTTAAAAATAAATGAAGTTACTGCATACTTTGATGAATTTTTTCATCATTATGATGCTATATTAACACCATCTGCATGCGGTGAAGCACCCAAAGATTTGAAAACAACTGGTAATCCAATTTTTTGTACAATCTGGACTTATTGTGGAATGCCATCAATTAGCTTACCACTATTGCAAGGAAAAAATAAACTTCCTATAGGAATACAATTAGTTTCTTCTCTTTATGATGATGAAAGATTATTTAGAAATGCAACTTGGTTAACAGGAAAAATAAAATAATGAAAATAAGTGAAAAAATTGCAATATTAATTGGTGCTGTACTGTTTGTTATATTTGTAACAGGTTTAGCATGGAGCATTAGTACTGGTTTAGCTGGCTTTGCAAGAAGTATCCCATTTTGGGTAATAGTAATTTTTTGTATATTTTTATTATTTTATGATTCTTATAAAGCAATAAAAAAATAAACGTATGTTTTTCCTAGAATAGCTTTATGGCTGCCAGAAACTTTGTTTGCAAATTAAGTTGTTAATGAGCAGTGATTTTTTTTCACTGCCTGTCCATGAACTTGTTAAACGGGTTAAAGATGCAAAATTAACGTCAGTTGAAATTTGTCAAGCATACATAGAAAGAATAAGTAAATTTGAAAAAGATGTTAAAGCCTGGGTGCATTTTGATAAAAAACTTTTACTAGAAAGAGCTGAAGAAGCAGACAACTATAGAAAATCTGGAAAACCAACAGGCCCTCTTCATGGAATTCCAGTAGCTTTAAAAGATATAATAGGCACATATGATATGCCAACAGAATGTGGAACTGTTTTAAGAAAAGGAAAAATACAATCTCAGAATGCTAAAATAGTTGATCTTTTAAAATCGGCAGGAGCAATAATAATGGGAAAAACAGCTACATCAGAACTAGCTTTTTTAGGTCCTCCTGCAACAAGAAATCCTCATGATTACAATAGAACACCAGGAGGTTCATCAAGTGGATCAGCAGCAGTTATAGCTGCTCATATGGCTCCATTATCAATTGGCTCTCAAACAGGAGGTTCGGTTATTAGACCAGCATCTTATTGTGGAGTTGTTGGTTATAAACCTTCTTATGGATTGATATCTAGAAATGGAGTTTTAAGAACTTCTTATGCCCTTGATCATATAGGGGTATTTGGCAAAAAAGTTGAAGATGTTGCTTTATTAGCAAAAGTTCTTATTAAAAAAGATTCTCACGACCAAGCAACAGTATATTATTCAGCTGAAGATATGTTGGAAGTTTGCAGGAAAAAACCTTTATTTGAACCAAAATTTATTTTTTACAAAACTAATAGTTGGAAAAAAGTTGATAAAAAATCAAGAGAGTCATTTGAATTTTTTATTAATGCATTTAAAAAAAATATAGAAGTTTTTGATACTCCTCCATATTTTAAAGATATTAACAAATATCACCAGATTATTCATGAAACTGATTTATCAAATAATTTTCAAGATTATTATAAACAATCAAAAAATAAACTTTCTAAAGAAATGCAATCAGCAATTTCTAGAGGTATGAAATATTCAGCAAAAGAGTATACAGAAGCAATAGATTTTATGAAAAGAAGTTATGAATCTTATAATGAGGTTTTTGAAGATTACCATGGAGTGCTATCTCCATGTAGTACTGGTGTTGCAGATAAAGGATTAAAAAGTACTGGAAGAGCTGATTTTAATAAATTTTGTTCTTTCATGGGTGTACCTGCAATAGCCCTTCCTTTACTTCAAGGTGAAAATAATTTACCTTTAGGAGTTCAGCTAATTGGTGACAAGTATGATGATCAAAGGTTTTTAGGAATCGCTAGGTGGCTCGAAGAAAAAAGCAAAGAATACAATGAATAAAATAACAACAATTATGATGGTGTACGAAGCTTTCTTTGATAAAAAATAGTTATTTTTTTTAGTTTATGAAATCTGCTAGCATGTTCTTTAATATTTTTTTAGTCATATTATTAGTATATTTTATTATAACAATTTTTTTATTCTTTTATCAAAGAAAATTACTTTATTATCCAGGTGAAAATAACTATTTAGACGACACATCATTGAATCATCAGATTGAAAAAGTTTATATTTCATCCGATCAAAAATTAGTTGCATGGTATTTTAAAAAAAATCCAAAATATAAAACATTGCTTTTTTTTCATGGAAACGCAGGCAAAATTGATAATAGAATTTATAAATTAAATGAATTTTCAAAACTTAATATAAACTATTTAATATTTGCATACAGGGGTTTTAGTGGAAATGAAGGAAATCCAAGCGAAAAAGGATTATATAAAGATTCAAGAGCAGTAAAATATTGGCTTAACTTGAACAACATTCAGGACAGCGAGATAATTTTATATGGAGAGTCGCTTGGTACTGCAATTGCAGTTGATTTAGCTAAAGAATTTGATTTTTCAGCAATAATTTTAGAGTCACCATTTACATCAATGACCGAGTTGGCTAAAAAATATTATTCTTTTTTCCCTGTAAAACTTCTTTTAAAAGACAAATATGAAACAATAAAAAAATTAGATAAAATTAATTCTCCTATTTTGGTGATGCACGGTGCTAAAGATAATATTGTTCCATTTGATATGGGATTAAAAGTTTATGAAAATGCAAATAGTCCAAAATATAATTACTTTAATGACCATGATGGTCACATGATGGATTACAATGAGGACTTAATTAAATCTATTAAAAATTTTATACAAACCGTTGATCTTAAATAATTTAATTAATTAGATTGTGTAAAAGCATTAGCAAATTTTTCTGCTTCGAAAATTTGGAAATCATCTTCTTTTTCACCAAGTCCTAAACCAATTATTGGAAGCTTATATTTTTTTGATAAAGCTATTAATATTCCACCCTTAGCAGTACCATCGAGCTTAGTCATAATTAAACCAGTTAGTGGAATAATTTTATTAAACTCTTCAACTTGACTGATAATATTTTGACCCGAAGTTGCATCTAAAACTAAAATTACTTCATGTGGGGCAGCAGCGTCTATTTTTTTTACAACACTAGCAATTTTTTTATATTCGTCCATTAGGTTTTTTTTATTTTGTAGTCTGCCAGCGGTATCTATTATTAATTGATCAAAATTATTATTTTTTGCATGTTCGATAGCTTTATAAGCTACAGAAGCAGGATCAGATCCAGCAGTAGACTTAATTAAATCTACTCTAATTTTGCTTGCCCAATTTTCCAACTGTTCAATTGCGGCTGCTCTAAAAGTATCACTAGCCGAAAAAACAACTTTACCGTTATTTTGTTTAAATAATTTTCCCATTTTACCAATAGTTGTTGTTTTTCCTGAGCCATTGACTCCAGAAACTAAAATTACATTTAAATTATTTTTTTTATTAAAAAATTCTTTTTTTTCTAGAGGTTCCATAACAGAAATAATATAATTTTTTAAAATTTTATTGATTTCTTGAATACTATCTAAATTAGGATTTATTTTTTTTTGCGAAATAATATTTTTAATTTCAGATGCTGCTTCAATTCCGACATCAGAACTAATTAAAAATTCTTCGATTTTATCTAATGATTTATCATCAATTTCTTTTTTAATAATAATTTCTTTAAGACCTGTTGCAAAATTTTCTGCACTTTTTTTAAATCCAGCTTTAAATTTTTCAAAAATACTCATTAAAGTTTTACATTAATTTCTTTAATTTCTGAAACTGGGCCTTTCATATGAATACTATTTTTTTCATCAATAAATATAGAAAGGTTACCCAAAGCAA
>CACLJJ010000027.1 GCA_902607215.1 uncultured Pelagibacteraceae bacterium | reverse complement strand
AATTATTTTTGCTGGTGGTAGTGATGAGGTTCATTTTGCAATGACAGCAATGTTTGATGCAATGACAGCCTTATCATCAAAGTACAACGACACTCCAGAAAAAGCTTCTAGGCCATATGATAAAACTAGAGACGGATTTGTAATATCAGGTGGTGGAGGTGTTTTGGTTTTAGAAGAATATGAACACGCAAAAGCAAGAGGTGCAAAAATTTATGCTGAATTAACTGGATATGGAGCAACTTCTGATGGTTACGATATGGTTGCACCTTCTGGTGAGGGCGCTGTAAGATGTATGCAAATGGCCTTGAGTACTAGTAAAAATAAGATTGACTATATCAATACACATGGAACTTCGACTCCTGTAGGAGATATAACAGAACTTAAAGCTGTTGGTGAAGTTTTCAAAGATAGTGTTCCTAAAATTAGTTCTACAAAATCTCTTTCTGGTCATTCACTAGGAGCCACTTCGGTACACGAAGCAGTTTATAGTTTGATTATGATGAAAAATAGTTTTATTTCTGCTTCAATAAATATCAATGATATGGATGATGAAGCAAAAAAATATCCTATAGTTACAAAAGTTGAAAAAGATGTAACTTTAAGTTCAATAATGTCTAATAGCTTTGGCTTTGGTGGAACTAACGCAACTTTAGTCTTTGAGAAAGTTTAATATATGAGTTTAATGAAAGGTAAAAAAGGATTAATTATGGGAGTGGCAAATGAAAGATCTATTGCCTGGGGAATATCTCAAAAATTATCTGAAGCTGGAGCAGAATTAGCATTTACCTACTTGGGTGATGCCTTAAAAAAAAGAGTAATTCCTCTAGCAGAGAAATTAAATTCAAATGTAACATTTAGCTGTGATGTTGAAAATAAAGAAGAAGTAATAAAACTTTTTGAAGACATAAAATCAAAATGGGGTCAAATTGATTTTATTGTTCACGCAGTTGCCTTTTCAGATAAATCAGAATTATCAGGAGAATATTTAAATACTACTAGAGAAAATTTTTTAAGAAGTATGTTAATTTCATGCTTTTCATTTACTGAGGTTGCAAGAGAGGCCTCTAAATTAATGAGTAAAGGTGGAAGTATGCTTACTTTAACTTACGAGTCTAACAAAGCTATTCCAAATTATAATGTAATGGGTGTCTGTAAATCTGCACTTGAAGCAAGTGTTAAATACCTAGCAAGAGATCTGGGAGCAAAAGGAATTAGAGTGAATGCAATAAGTGCAGGACCAATAAAAACCCTCGCAGCATCTGCAATAGGTGATGCAAAATTCTTGTATAAATGGAATGAGGATCACTCATTTTTAAAGAGAAACGTAGATATTCATGATGTTGGAAACTCAGCTTTATATCTATTAAGTGAACTTGGAGGCGGTGTGACAGGCGAAATTCATTATGTTGATGCAGGTTATAACAAAGTAGGAATGCCAGATCCAAAAAATATATCTTAAAATTATTAGTACCTAAATATTATGTCGAAAAGATATAGCGGTAAATCATTCAAAGACTCAAGTGTTATGAAAAAACCTAAGCTTTCTCTGAAAGAAAAAAGGAAACTCAAAAAAGAAAAGAAGAAAAGTAAATAAAGGGTCGTTCTGTTACAAAATGTGTATTATTTTACCAAGATGAATTAGGGGAATTTAAAAATTCAATTTCATCATCTGAAGACACTCTATTTAAAGCATAATTTCTATGTGGGTATCTACCAAATCTTTTTATAGCCGCAGTGTGATCTAGCCAAAAATTTTTTATTTTTTTTAGGTCTGAATGGTTTTTCAAATATTTTTCCATTAATTCATATGCCTTTTCATGGTCTGAGATATTTTCACTATGAACAAGAGGCAATAAAGCAAAGAGTATCTCACTTTCATTCATTTTATCTAAAAAGTTATTTGCTATTATTTTAAGTAAGACAGATTTCGATTTTTCATCTTGTTCAAAAGCTTTTCCACTTCCCCTAAATAAATTTCTTGAAAATTGATCTAATAAAATGATTAAAGCTAAACATCCTTTTGAGGTGTCTTGCCAATGATCAAGCTTATTTTTAGCTGCTAGTTCATAATCGCTTAAAAATTTTTCTTTTATTATTTGATCAAACTTTTCATCTTTCTTAAATCTTTTTTCTGCAGAGGTTTCAATAAACCAAAAATCTAGAATTTTTTTTGCTCTTAAATCCATTTTGAAAGGGGCGTTCTGTTGTCAGGTGCCCTGGACCTGACTTTTAGAATCATTGGGGCATAAACTAAATATTATAAATATTTTTAAGTTATACCCCAAATTTGTTGAAATATGATTAAGCTTTTTTCAGATTAACTGCGGAAGGACCTTTTTCACCGTTCTCAACTTCAAATGTTAGCGCATCACCTTCATTTAGTTCTAAGCCTGCAGCATTAGCTGCCGAAGCATGTACAAAAACATCTTTTTCCTTGTCTTCTCTTTCAATGAAACCAAATCCTTTTGCTCCATTAAACCATTTAACTTTTCCGTTTATACTCATTTTATTTTCTTTCTTTTTAATTTAACTTTATTGTTAGAAAAAACTAACAACAAGGCATCTTTAAATTGATTTAATAAGAAATGTCAAGTTAATATAAACTATAAAAAGGAAGTTCCAACAACCAGGTGCTATTAATTAAACACCCCAAAACCTGAGGCGGGATGCAGGAAAAAATGGTATCATACGGAAGAAAGGAGAGTTATGAAAAAATTATCAGTAAAAAAGAAGATACGACAAATCAAAATGTTAAATAAAAACCTAAAAAAAATTAAGATCAGAAAAAGTAAAAGAGTGAAGGACGAAAAAAAAGCAGCCGAGCGAGAACGTACGTTGCCAAGAAATCGTTAGATATAGAATTATTATAATTAAATTTATAAGGGGCGTTCTGTTGCTCGGTGCCCCTCTAAGACCGCTTTTATACTAACTTTTAAAAAGTTGAAGAGCCTGATTTAATAATTTTTCAGATTCTGAATGGTTTCCATCTTCGTGAGCTTTAACTCCTGCATCACGAAGTTTTTGTGCTTCTTCAATTTTACTATCAATGTTTTTGGCCATCATTGGACATGAGCCAGCAAATGCTGAATTGGTCAAAAATAATAAAGATAATATTATTGCTATTTTTTTCATCGTGTATCCTTTCTTAAATTTTATAACTTTAATTAATTTTACTTTGAACAGTAAGTTTATTGATTGTCACTGTGACTAAACTGCATCTTAATGTTAGGAAATCCTTTTTTTAGTGGCGTTCTGTTGCCCAGTGTCATCTTACCTTCTTTTTTTTCTCTTTTTATAAATATTTTTTCCAAACCTATTATTTTTTTTGTCACCATCCGTACAATAAAGGAAAAATAAATAGATATACAATCCTATAGATATAAATGTAAATACAACTGAAAGAGCCAATATATCTTCTGCATAAGATTTTTCGAGCACTCTTCCTATAAATTCGAAAGGGAAAGGTAGGAAAATAAACCATCCACTTTTATTAATGTCATGTAATCTTCTAAAAGTAACCGCTAAAGCAGGTATGATAATTCCAAGAACAAATATTCCAAATACCCATAAAAATTTAAATGAAACAGTAACAATAAAAAGAAACAAAATTGCATAAACAATTATAAGAAATAAATAAAAAAACCAAAATTCAGACCTTGATGCTCTACCTGAAAAATTAGCATATTTGTCTTTTAGACAAGTTTTTATTGTATCTTTAAAATTCACAGATTTATTATAAGGAAATTTTAGGATTTATAAAGGGCGTTCTGTTGACAGGTACTCCGAACTTTGTACCATTATTTACTTAGTGCAGCAGAAATTTTTTGCGTATCATCAAATATACGCATTTCAGTTTGCATTCCATCTTTTACTGTGAACATGTGAACTGCATACATATCGAGATTTTTTGCTGTTATATGTATATGTAGATATACTTTATCAGCTTCGGAGCTTACATTTAGAATATCTAAATTAAATCCTGGTAATTTTTCTGGAATTTGTGATAACATTCTAGATACCCAATCATCATAGCCGTTGTAAGTACCTGACCAAGCATGATCACCGGTTACATGTATCTTAGCATCTTTGTGCCATTGTTTACCCAATTCCTCTATTTTTCCTTCAGAGAATAATTTGTAACCTTGCAATACTAAATCTTTTGGTGACATAAAATAAAATATTCCTCTAAGGTTATAATATTTTTAATAAACTTAAAAGGGGCATTTTGTTGCCAGGTGCCCTAACCAATTAACTTGAACAAACCATATCTTGCCCACAGCACAAAGGTGATTTTATTTTACCGTGGTCATTTGGACATTTAGATATTTGAACTTCCGAACCATCTTCTAACTTTAAGGTATCATTAACCAATTGATCATTGCATTTTCCACATGTAGCATTAACAGACATTCCACATTTCGAACATTCGTAAGTAGCCATTATATTTCTCCCAAGTTTTTTTAGGGGCGTTCTGTTACCAGGTGCCCCGAACCTTGCTTCTTGAATCATTATATAACAACAAAGTCATTTTAGCAAAAGACAGAAGTTTGAAGGAAATTGCGCCAGTATTGCGGTCATATTGAGATCGCAAAATTATAAAATAATGATAAGTTAATTATATGAAAAAAATTTTTGGATTAGTAATATCATGCATTTTACTAACATCATGTGCGTCGACAATGTCTGGAAGTTCTCAAAATATTACAGTAACTTCGAATGTTCAAGGTGCAACATGCTCACTTTCAAATGACAAAGGAACTTGGTCTTTAACAACACCTGGGAGCGCAGTAATTACAAGCTCAAGAGTTAATCTAGCATTAACATGTTCTAAAGAAGGTTATGTTAATGGAGTGGCAAGCTTACCATCAAAACATAAAGACTCTGCTACATGGGGTAATGTAATTTTGGGTGGTGGTATTGGTTATATTATTGATAGAAAATCAGGAGCAGCATTTATATATCCTCAACAGGTTACAGTTAATCTAGCGAAAAAATAATTTCTCACTGCGATCAAAGAGCGATTTAAATTAAATTTACCTAAATAAATATTGATAAATATAAGATGCTAGGGGCGTTCTGTTGCCAGGTGCCCCGAACCCCGTTAATGTTATATAAAAAGATTTTTACTTATTAATTAACCAATACACTATCAAAACAACTGCTACTATTTCCATATTTTGCTCCTTTTTTACCTTCATTTATAACATTTTTTTTTATCCAAGGAAATTGTTACATGTACTATTTATAATTTATTCACAGTTGTTTTTTAGGGTTATTGCTTTAGGGAAGGCGTTCTGTTGCCAGGTACTCCACCAAATAAATTACAATTAAATAGCTGCTTGTTTAATAGAAAGTTTTACTTTTCCTCTATCAAAACCAATAACTTTGACTTTTACTTCGTCACCTTCTTTTACAACGTCAGTTACTTTTGCTACTCTTTTTTGAGCAAGTTCAGAAATATGTACAAGTCCGTCCTGTTTTCCTAAAAAGTTAACAAATGCACCAAATTCCATAATCTTCATAACTTTTCCGTTATAAATTTTATTCATTTCTGGTTTAGCGGTAAGATCTTTAATAAATTGCATTGCCTTGTTTCTAGACTCTTCATCTGGTGCAGCAACAGTTACCACTCCCTCATCATTAACATCAACCTTAGCTCCTGATTTTTCAACTATCTCTCTTATTGTTGCACCACCTTTTCCAATTACAGTAGCAATATCTTTTTTATCTACAGTTATTTTTTCCATCTTCGGGGTGTGTTTACCAAGACCATCTCTTGATTTATCTAAAGCTTTATTCATTTCACCTAAGATGTGAATTCTTCCATCCTTGGCTTGTTTTAAAGCTTGTTCCATTATTTCGAATGTAATTCCTGTAATTTTAATATCCATCTGAAGTGATGTAATACCATCTTTAGTTCCAGCAACTTTAAAGTCCATATCACCTAGATGATCTTCATCTCCAAGAATATCAGACAGTACACTAAATTCGTCACCTTCTTTGATTAATCCCATAGCAATACCTGCAACTGGTTCTTTTATTGGAACACCAGCATCCATCAGTGCCAATGAGGTTCCACAAACTGTTGCCATTGAAGACGATCCATTAGACTCAGTTATTTCCGATACTATTCTAAATGTATAAGGAAAGCTTTCTTTGGAAGGCAAAGACGAGTTTATAGCTCTCCACGCGAGTTTTCCATGACCAATTTCTCTTCTTCCTGTTCCTATTCTTCCAGTTTCACCAACTGAGAACGGAGGAAAATTATAGTGAAGCATAAATCTTTGTCTTTGCAAGCCTTCTAAACTTTCAATTCTCTGTTCATCATCAGAAGTTCCCAGCGTGGTTGTTACGATTGCTTGAGTTTCACCTCTAGTAAATAATGCAGAGCCATGTGTTCTTGGTAATATTCCAACTTCACACTTGATAGGTCTTACATCAGACAAACTTCTTCCATCTATTCTTTTTTTTTTCTTTAATATGTCTGTTCTTACAATTCTTTTTTCTAGGTTTTTTAGTTCATAATTTACATCTAACTCAGAAATATTTTCATCTTCTTCATAAAGCTTTTTTGCTCTATCGGTTATGTCAGATATAAGATTTGATCTTTCTTGTTTATCCTTAATTGAAAAAGCTTTTTTTAGTTCGCTACTAAACTCTTTCTCTAATTTTTTCTTTACTTTAGATAAATCTTTTTTTTCAATTACCCACTCTGATTTTTTGCACTCTTTTGCAAGATCTTCTATCATTTTGATCACTGGAATGAAGTTTTCGTGACCAAATTTAACGGCATTTAACATTTCTTCTTCTGTTAAACCATTTGCTTCTGACTCAACCATTAAAACTGCATCTTTTGTACCAGCAACAACCAAATCTAATTTTGATTTTTCTAATTCTTTTTTTGATGGATTAAGAGCATATTTGCCATCAATAAAGCCAACCCTGGATGCCCCTACAGGACCCATAAATGGCATACCTGATATAGTTAAGGCTGCTGATGAAGCAATTATTGATAATATATCTGCTTCATTTTCTTTATCGTAAGATATTACTGTTGGAAGTAGCTGAACTTCATTTCTGAATTCATCTGGAAACAATGGTCTTATTGGTCTATCAATTAATCTTGATATTAATGTTTCACTTTCTGTTGGTCTTGCTTCTCTCTTAAAATAACCTCCTGGAATTTTTCCTGCTGCATAATACTTTTCTTGATAATTTACTGATAGTGGAAAGTAATCCACGTCAGGGTTTACTTTTTTTGCACCCACAACTGTTGCCATTACAACTGTTTCACCACACTGAGCTATTATTGCTCCATCTGCTTGTCTTGCTATCTTTCCTGTTTCTAAACTAATTTTTTTTCCATTCAATTCTATTTCTTTTCTGGTAACTTTGAACATTTATTTCCTTATGTTTAATTTGCTTATAACATTTTTATAAGACTCAATTTTTTTTTTTTTTAAATAATCTAACAATTTTTTTCTTTTATTAACTGCTTTCAAAAGACCTGATGATGAGTGTTTGTCTTTTTTTGAATGGCTCATGTGTTTTGAAAGATTTTCTATTTTATCTGTTAATAATGCAATTTGCACTTCTGAGGATCCGGTATCTTTTTCATGTGTTGCAAGCTCTTTAGCTTTTTTTATCATATTTTTTCCTGCCTATTAGTTTGTTTTATTAAATTTTCAATTTTTTCTGCATAATCAAATGATTCATCCTTTACAAAAAATAATTTTGGTAAAAATTTCATTGTAATTTTTTTTGATAAAACTTTTCTAACCATATATGAGAATTCTTTTAATATATCTATTGCTTCAGTAGCATTCTTTCCTCCTAATGGCAAAACAAATGCTTTAGCTGTTTTTAGGTCAGCGCTCATCCTAACCTCTGTAACGGTTATATTATTAGTGTCTAAATTTGGTAATTTGGCTTCACCTCTTACAAAAATAATTCCTAAGGCTTGTTTTATCATCTCGCCGACTCTTAATTGTCTTTGTGTTACGGGTCTGCTAGATTTTTTACTTCTCATATCATTCTTTCTGTTATTTTAGAATTATAAGCTTCAATTATATCTTTTTTTTGAAAATCACTAAAATCTTTTAGTGTTATTCCACACTCCAAACCAGCACTTACTTGTTTGGCCTGATTTTTTTCTCTAAAAATTGAACCAATTTTTCCATTATAAATTATTGCACCATCTCTGATTACTCTTGCATTAGCATCATTAGAAATTTCACCTTCTAAAACCTTTGAACCAGCTACCTTGCCAATCTTTGAAACTTTAAAAATTTCTAAAATTTCAGCTGAACCAATAACCTTCTCCTCAACATCTGGAGCTAACATACCTGACATTCTGTTTTTTATAAAATCCAAAACTTCATAAATAATATTATACGATGATATAGAAACCTTTTCTTTCTCAGCAAGTTTTTTTGCCTCTTTTGTAGGTTTAACATTAAATGCTATTAAAACAGCGTCTGAAGCTTTTGCTAGAGAAACATCTGTTTCTGTTACCATACCAATGTCTGACAAAATTATTTTTGGTTTTATTTCATCATGTTTTATTTGAACTATTGCATTTTTAATTGCCTCAGTTGATCCATGTACATCTGATTTTATTATAATATTTAATTCCTGAGAAACTTTGTCTTTAAAGGCAGATTCTTGAGTTACGAAAATTAAAGGATTTTTACCA
>CACLJJ010000026.1 GCA_902607215.1 uncultured Pelagibacteraceae bacterium | reverse complement strand
GTTCTCCAATATTTTTCTTAATATATTCTGAGTCTATAGTAATTTTTTCTCCAGCCCTATCAGTTGCTGTAAAACTAATTTCATCTAAAACTCGCTCTATTATAGTGTGAAGTCTTCTAGCACCAATATTTTCTACTGTTGAATTTACTTCAGTTGCAATATTAGCAATTGTATCTATACCATCATCAGAAAATTCTAAATCTACATTTTCAGTTTTCAATAAAGCTTTATATTGTTTAATTAGACTATTATCTGGTTCTCTTAAAATTTTCTTAAAGTCATTGCTTGTAAGCGCTTCCAACTCTACTCTTATTGGCAAACGACCTTGAAGTTCTGGCAAAAGGTCTGAAGGTTTAGCAAGTTGAAAAGCTCCCGATGCAATAAATAATATATGGTCAGTTTTAATAGGACCGTATTTAGTACTTACTGTAGTTCCTTCAATTAAAGGCAATAAATCTCTTTGTACTCCTTCTCTTGAAACATCACCACCAACTCTATCTGTTCTTCCGGAAATTTTATCAATTTCATCTAAAAAAACTATCCCATTATTTTCGGTAGAGTTTTTTGCCGATTTTATAATTTTATCCTGCTCAATTAATTTATCTGACTCTTCGTTTATTAAAATTTCATGAGACTCTTTTACAGTCATTTTCTTTTTTTTTGCTTTATTACCTACACTTTTACCAAGCATTTCTCCAATATTTATCATTCCAACATTCGCTCCAGGCATTCCTGGTATTTCAAATGAAGGCATATTGCTAGTTTCACTTACAGCAATCTCAATTTCATTATCATCTAAGTCACCATTTCTTAATCTCTTCCTAAA
The DNA here is from genome assembly GCA_902607215.1 of uncultured Pelagibacteraceae bacterium. Taxonomy (GTDB): domain Bacteria; phylum Pseudomonadota; class Alphaproteobacteria; order Pelagibacterales; family Pelagibacteraceae; genus Pelagibacter. Next base: position 9,171 of record CACLJJ010000026.1, on the reverse strand, counting down.
ACTTTCTCTTGTTGCAACACTTGCTTTACTTCCTACAATTTCGTCTAGAACTTTTTCCTCAGCTTGTTTTTGTGCCTGGGCATACACTTCTTTTCTTTTCTTAACTTTTTCCATAGCAATAGCTATTTCAAGTAAATCTCTTACAATTTGTTCTACATCCCTTCCTACATAACCAACTTCAGTAAATCTTGTTGCTTCAACTTTAACAAAGGGAGCCTCTGCAAGTTTAGACAATCTTCTAGAAATTTCAGTTTTTCCAACTCCAGTTGGTCCAATCATTAAAATATTTTTTGGTAAAACTTCATCTTTCATATCGCCTTTTAAAGCTTGCCTTCGCCATCTGTTTCTTAATGCAATAGCTACAGCTCTTTTAGCTTTGTCTTGCCCAATTACAAATCTATCCAGTTCAGAAACAATTTCTCTTGGTGACAAAGAGCTTACATATGAATTATTTTCGTTTTTATTAGAATCTTTAGGAACAAAAGGTGTAACATTAGAATTTTCCATTATATTTTTTCTATTTTGATATTGTTATTTGTAAAAACACAAATTTCGGAAGCTACTTCAATTGATTTTTTTGCAATTTTTTCTGCGGATAAATCTGTATCTATTAAAACTTTGGCTGCGGCTAGAGCATAATTCCCACCAGACCCAATACCTATAACATCTCCTTCTGGTTCTAGAACATCACCAGTACCAGAAATAATAAAACTTTTTTCTTTATCTCCAATTGCCATTAATGCTTCTAATCGTCTTAAATATTTATCTGTTCTCCAATCTTTAGCTAATTCAACAGCTGCTCTTGTTAGATTTCCAGCATGTTTTTCTAATTTTGATTCCAGTCTTTCAAATAAAGTTAATGCATCTGCAGTAGAGCCCGCAAATCCAGCGATCACATTTCTTTTCTCAATCTTTCTAACTTTGTTTGCAGTGCTTTTAATTACAGTATTTCCCATACTGACCTGTCCATCACTCGCAACCACAACATCATTATTTTTTCTAACTAATACTATTGTTGTCATGCTTATTAGATGGATACTAATTTTAATAGTTCAAGTCCTAGATTACTATTATTGAAATAATGAAATAATGAATATATACCTATAAAAATTATGAAAAGAAAAGCAAAAATCTTGAGAAAGACAAAAGAGACATCAATAAGTGTTGATTTAAATATTGATGGCAAAGGAAAATATAAAATTGAAAGTGGAATTGGTTTTTTAAATCATATGTTGGAACAGCTTTCTAAGCACTCTTCGATAGATATTTTATTAAAAGCGAAAGGTGACACTCATATAGATCTTCATCACACCACCGAAGATACAGGAATTGCTATAGGTGAATGTTTAAAAAAAGCATCTAAGAAATTTATTGGAATTAAAAGATATGCTCATTCAATGATACCAATGGATGAAACATTAACTAGGGTTGCAATTGATGTATCTAATAGGCCCTATTTAATTTGGAAAGTTAAACTAAAAGTAGAAAAACTTGGAGAAATGGATACAGAGCTTTTTAAAGAATGGTTCCAAGCCTTTTCTCAAGCTGCAGGAATTACTTTACATGTTGAAAATATTTATGGTGACAACAGTCACCACATTATAGAATCTTGTTTTAAGGGTTTAGCTAGATCATTAAGATCTGCTTTAGAAATTGATCCAAGAAACAAAAAGACAATACCGTCTACAAAAGGCTCTTTGTAATTAAAGAATTAATGAAAGTTACCATTGTTGATTATAAATCGGGAAATATAAGTTCCGTTATAAATTCATTTGAGGAAGTAGCAAAAGATAAAGTAAATATCGAAGTTACATCTGATCTTAATAAAATTAAATCGAGTGATAAAGTTGTTTTACCTGGACAAGGCTCATTTAAAAGCTGTGTTGATGCTTTAAATAATATCAATGGTTTAGTAGATATTTTAAACGAATTTGCGACAAACAATAAAAAACCTCTTCTTGGTATTTGTGTAGGTTTACAAATGTTTGCAGATATTGGTTATGAGGAAACAGAAACAAAAGGATTAGGTTGGATATCTGGTAAGGTATCTAAAATTGACAATCAAAATGGAAAATACAAACTTCCTCATATTGGATGGAACCAAATAAATATTGTTAAAGAAAGTAAAATTTTTAAAAATATCGAAAACAATTCACACATGTATTTCGTACATAGCTATGAATTTATACCAAATGACAAAAGTGTAATTTCTGCTACTACAGATTATTCAACAAATATTGTTTGTTCTGTAGAAAAAGAAAATCTATTTGGAACACAATTTCACCCTGAAAAGAGTGATAAAATTGGATTAAAAATTATTGAAAACTTTATAAATCTGTAAAAATGAAAATATTCCCCGCTATAGATATTAAAGACAAGAAGTGCGTAAGATTAATCAAAGGAGACTTTGATAATAAGACTGAGTATGAAATCTCACCAGTTGATCAAGCTCAGAAATATAAAGATCACGGTTTTAAAAATTTACACATTGTTGATTTAGATGGAGCCTTAAGAGGAGAGATAGTTAATTTAGATATAATTCAGGAAATAGTTAAAAAATTCGATTTCAAAATTGAAATAGGTGGTGGCGTGAGAACCTTCGAAAGTATTCAAAGATATACTGATGTTGGGGTAGAGAAAGTTATTTTAGGAAGTGCTGCAATAAAAGATAAAAATTTTTTAAAAGAAGCCTGTACAAAATTTCCAAATAAAATTGCTTTGGGTTTAGATGCTAAAGATGGATATCTTTCCGTATCTGGTTGGAAGGAAAACTCAAATCAATTGACTTTAGATTTTTTAAAAGAAGTTAATGATTATGGTGCTAGTAGATTGATATACACCGATATTAATAGAGATGGCACTAAAGCAAGCCCCAATTTTGAAGAAACAGCTAAGGTTGCTAATATATCTAACTGTCCTGTAATCATTTCTGGTGGAGTTTCTTCAATTAAAGATATTAAAAAAGCTAAAGAATTAAATAATAAAAAGATTGAGGGGATAATAATTGGTAAAGCTATATACGATAACGATATAAAATTAGATGAATTAGCGAGAGAGATAGATGCTTAAAAAAAGAATAATACCTTGTCTAGATGTTAAAAATGGAAGAGTAGTTAAAGGTATTAATTTTGTGGACTTAAAAGATGCTGGTGATCCTGTTGAACAGGCAAAAATTTATAGTGATGGTGGAGCTGATGAAATATGTTTTTTAGACATAACAGCTTCAAACGAAAACAGAAATACAATTTATGACGTTGTAAAAGCAACGTCTAAAAAATGTTTTGTACCTTTAACAGTTGGTGGAGGTGTTAGGAGTGTTGAAGATATAAATAAATTACTTAATTGTGGTGCTGATAAAGTTTCAATTAATACAGCAGCAGTTCAAAATTCAGATGTAGTTGTTGAAAGTTCAAAAAAATTTGGATCTCAATGTATCGTTGTTGCAATAGATGCCAAAAAAAATGGAGATATGTGGGAAGTTTTTACTCATGGTGGAAGAAACAAAACTGGAATTGATGTAATAGAATTTGCAGAAAAAATAGAACAAAGTGGTGCAGGGGAATTATTAGTTACATCTATGGATAGGGATGGAACGCAAGTAGGATATGATATTGATCTAATGTCTAAGATTTCTTCAAAAGTTAATATACCTGTGATTGCCTCAGGAGGTGTTGGCAATCTAGATCATTTAGTTGACGGTATTAAGTTAGGAAATGCGAGTGCAGTTTTGGCAGCATCAATATTTCATTATGGAAAACATTCTGTTAAAGAAGCTAAGGAATATTTGGACTCAAAAGGAATACCTGTTAGAATTTAGCATGTTAAATACATTAGAAAACTTATTTAACCTTGCAAGAGAAAGAAAAAAAACTCCAGTAGAAGGTTCATATACAAATAAATTGTTGAACGATAAATCTTTTAGTAAAGCAAAAGTTTTAGAAGAAATAAATGAACTGATAGAGGCGGTAGAAAATGATGCAAATAAAATTCATGAAGCGGCTGATGTTTTTTATCATTTAGTAATGTATCTTGAAGCAAATGATATTAAGATTGAAGAAGTAATGTCAGAGTTAAACAAAAGAAAAAAATAAAATTTTATGAGTAAGATAAAAATTATTTTTTTTATTATTATTGCATTTATTATTTATAAAGGAGTAGTAGCATTCAAGAATTTTGAGATCGGAGTTGGTGATAAAGTCGCAGAAATTGAAGAACTAGCCGATTATGAAAAAGAGGGAGAAGTTATAGGTCTTATGATGTATTTAGGGGATCCACCAGAACTAAAGGAACATCTTTTTACCAAATCAAGATCAAAATGTTTGAAACTTAAAGCAGTTGCCGAAGAAACTTCTTATGCTTATTATGAGTGTGCAAAAATCAATGCAGTTATTAAGGGTGGGAAAATAATTAGAGTAATAGAAGAAATAGAGGTATTTGAATGAAATATGATGACAATAACATATTTGCAAAAATTTTAAGAGGGGAGATACCTTGTAAAAAAATATATGAAGATGATCACGTTTTGTCATTTCATGACGTCAATCCTCAAAAAAAGATTCATGCTTTGGTAATACCAAAAGGAAAATATGTTGATTTAGATGACTTCGCACTAAATGCGTCTTCTGAAGAAATAGTTGGATTGTTAAAAGGCATTAATACTGTTGCAAAAAAACTAGGAATATCAGTGGATACAGGCAAAGGTTATAGAGCTTTAGCAAATATAAGTGAACATGGCGGGCAAGAAGTTCCTCATTTGCATTTTCATCTTTTTGGAGGTGAAAAGATAGGGAAAATGGTCGAGTGATAGAAAAAATAGATCGATACTATCTTGAAATTGGATCAATTGAGAATCTAAAAAGTAAAGAAAAACCATCAGATGAAGTTTTATTAGAATTGTCTGATCGTAAAAACTTCGAATTGAATAAGTTTTTGTACAAACAAATTGGTAAAAAACATCAATGGATTGATAGATTAGTTTGGCAAGATAAAGATTGGATTAAATACATATCCGATGAAAATCTCAAAACATATATATTAAAACAAGGTGAGGATTTAGTTGGATATTTTGAATTAATATTTAATCAAAATGAATGTGAGATAGCTTATTTGGGAATTTTAGAGGAATATATAGGCAAAAGTTTAGGTGGTTATTTACTGTCAGAAGCAATTAAAATTGGTTTTGAAAAAAAAGTTGAAAGAGTTTGGGTTCACACATGTTCATTAGATCATGAAAATGCGATTTCAAACTATAAAGCTCGTGGAATGAGAGTTTTTAAAAATGAGGAGTTAAAAAAAAAAGTGATTTAGAAATTATATGCAAGAAAGAAAAAAAAGTTTTTAAAAAAGTGAGGGTAATATGATTATTTGGATAGCGTCTTATCCAAAAAGTGGAAATACTTGGGTTAGATCACTGATTTCATCATACTATTATTCAGAGGACGGAAGTTTTGATTTTAAATTATTAGAAAATATCTCTCAATATCCTGGGCCCAAATTTATAAAAGAAAAAATTACAAAACCAGGCGAAGTGAGTCTTTATTGGAAATCTTCACAAGATGAAATAATTAAAAATAATAAAAATATTTTTTTGAAGACTCATAATGCTATGATATCTCTAAATAGAAATTTTTTTACTTCTGAGATATCAAGTTTAGGGGCAATATATATAGTACGTGACCCTCGAAATATTATCACATCTTTAAAAAATCATTATAATTTTGGGGATTATAAAAGTTCTTTAGAATTTATGAAAAGTGAAAAAAAATATATTTGGGACGAAAGATTTAAGAATGATTATACTGGTTTTCAATTTTTGGGATCATGGTCTAAACATTACAAGTCTTGGCTAGATAATAAAAACTTTAAAATTTTTTTTTTAAAATATGAAGAGTTGGAGAAAAATACTCAGTCTATTTTGTATGAAATGATTAAATTCATTAATTTTTTAAAAAAAGACAAAACAAAAATTAGTAAAAAAAAACTAGTTAATTGTATTGATTCTACAAAATTTAATTTACTAAAAAAAAAAGAAAATGAATATGGTTTTCCTGAAAATATAAGCATGAATCATGAAAAAAAGATAGATTTTTTTAATCTTGGACCAGAGAATAAATGGGAAAAAAAGCTTTCCAAAGGAGTTTTGTTAGAAGCTAATAATATATTTAAAGAAGATTTAAAATTTTTGAAGTATTAATTATTGAGTTTTTTCAGGTAATTTAAATTGATTTTTTTTAATTTTAATATTTTTTTTTACGTTAAATAAATATGTAATTACTAAATTTTGATATATATCTATATTTTGCCAACCTACTATGTTGTATGAATTTTTATCAAAAAAAATATTTATTTGGTTATCACCCTCTATAAACTTAAAACGATAATATTTATTATCAATTATATCACCTTTAACTAAATTCATTTTTTTAATTATAAAATTTTTATCTAAAATAATATTTAAGGCTGTTTTTTCTATTCGATAGATATAATATTGATTACTTATTTTTCGATTTTTTATTACTAAATACTTTCCATTAGATACTAACAATTTTTTTTTCAAATTGTTATATTCACAAAAAATTTTTTTAGGATACTCAATTATACATTTTCCAGATTCAGTCTTTTCGTTAATATTTTGTTTGAATTCGAATGATAAATTTTGTGTATTTTTAAAATTAGTAATAATGTTATCTTTTATTGATGCATCAGCATAAGGTTTTAAAAGAAAATTGAATATAATTATTAGATAAATTATTTTTTTCATCTTTTAAGAACATCTCTTTTTCCTACATGATTTGCTTTACTAACAATTTCTTCTTGTTCCATCATATCCATAATCCTTGCGGCTCTATTATAACCAATTTGTAATTTTCTTTGCAAAAATGATGTTGAAGCTTTACCCTCTGATTTTATTAGGTCTACAGCAGCATTATACAAGTCGTCTTTGTTACCATCGCTAAAAATAGTGTTATCATTTTCTTTTTCATCTGCAAAATTTAAAATTTCATCCACATAATCTGGTTCGGCCTGTGATCTTAAAAAATTATTAATTTTTTCAATTTCGTTTTCAGAAACGAAAGGAGCGTGTATTCTTACAATTCTATTTGCTGCTGACATAAACAACATGTCTCCTTTTCCCAGTAATTGTTCAGCACCTTGCTCGCCTAAAATTGTTCTGCTATCAATTTTAGAACTAACTTGAAATGATATTCTAGTTGGAAAGTTTGCTTTTATTGTTCCTGTAATTACATCTACACTAGGTCTTTGTGTTGCCATTATAATATGTATGCCTGCTGCTCTTGCCATTTGAGATAATTTTTGAATATAATTTTCAATTTCTTTACCAGCCACCAACATAAGATCAGACATCTCATCTACAATCACAACGATGTAAGGCATAGAATGAGTATGTTTGGCATTATAACCATCAATATTTCTTACGCCTTCTTTAGTCATTAACCTGTACCTACTCTCCATTTCTTTAACTACCCAACCCAATACGGAAGCTGCTTTTTTTGCTTCTGTGATAACTGGGCAGAGTAAATGTGGGATGCCTTCATAAGTAGATAGTTCTAACATTTTTGGATCAATCAATATAAATTTACATTTATCAGGGGAATGTTTGTAAAGTAGAGATAAAATTATTGTATTAATACAAACAGACTTTCCAGAACCAGTTGTACCGGCTATTAGAAGATGAGGCATTGAAGTTAGGTCGCCAGTAATTGGTATTCCAGAAATACTTTTACCTAAAGCAATTGGCAATTTAATTTCTTTTTTAGAAAATTCATTACTTGATATAATTTCACTTAAATAAACATTTTCTCTTAAGTTATTAGGCAACTCAATACCTATTGTGCTTCTTCCAGGAATAGTAGAAATTCTTGCAGACTCCGAACTAGTGTTTCTTGCAATATCTTCTGATAAGTTTATTACTTTTGAAACTTTAATACCTGCCGCAGGTTCAAATTCATTTAAGGTTACCACTGGGCCATGACTTACTTTTTTTATTTTACCTTCGACACCAAAATCTAAAAGAATTTTTTCTAAAGTTCTTTCATCATAATTTAATTCAGCTGTAGATTTTGTTCTTTCTTTTTTGGTTGGGTAATCAAGGAAATCAACTAAAGGAAGTTTGAATTTTATTTTTTTGATTATTTCTAGATTTTAAATTTTGTTCAAATGAAAAATTTTCTTGTATACGAGTTGCATCATTTAAAATATCGTTTTTTTCTGCACTAAAATTTTCATAATTACTTTCTTTAGTATTTTTATCTTTAATTTTAAAATTTAACATTTTTTTAAAAAAATTTAGAAAAAATTTTAAATTAAAATTTACACTTACTAAAAAAAGAAATAGAGTAATTATTATTAGTAAATAGTAACAAATTTTTTCATCGAATATTATTAAAGATTTTAAAAAACTATTAGAAATAAATTTACCAACAAATCCACCATTTCCATTAATGGCTAACCAAAAAGAGTTTTTATAATAAAAAGTTAAAAATAGAGTTCCAACTATAGAATATATTATTGTAAAGAAAAGATTTTCTAAAATAATAAGTATTTTTTTTTTAATAATAATATTAGTTCCTGTAAAAAAAATTGTTAAAGAAACCAGAAAAGATATTAGTCCAATAGATTGTAAGAAAAAATCTGAAACTATACTTCCTTTAAAACCTAAAATATTATTTATGTTATTATTATTAGAAAATACAAAGTTAGGATCTTGAGGAGAATATGTTAATAAAGCTCCGAAAAGTAAAATACTTAGTATAATAAGCACCATCCCAAATAGCTCTATAACTCTTTTAATAATGAAATTTGTTATGTTTGATGTAAATTTTTTTATTTCCATAAATATTTAAAGAATCTAATTTATCACTTTGTATCATTTAATAATTATTGTTAAAATTAAATTTTATTTATGAATATATGCGTAATAGGAAACAATCTTACTGGTCTTGCTTTATCAAAAGCATTAGTAAATAGAAAAATAAATGTAACGATTTTCTATAATTTTAAAAAAAAAATATTTAAATCTAATCGTTCAATAGGAATAACAAAAAAAAATGTTGATTTTTTAAATAGTCAGATTTTAAAAATAAATAAAAAATACTTAAATCCTATAAATCAAATTGAGATTTATACTGAGAAAAATAGAAGTCAAAAAAT
>CACLJJ010000025.1 GCA_902607215.1 uncultured Pelagibacteraceae bacterium | reverse complement strand
AAATAATAAAATATTAGAAAGCGGTACTTCTAATCTTTTATTTATTAAAAAAAACAAAATATATTCTCCAATTAATAATTTTTATAGAGGAACAACTTTAAAATTTTTCAAAAAAAAATTAAAAAAATTAAAAAAAACAAATATATTTACCGATTCATTAAATGACTATGATGAAATTATTGTTATTGGCTCTGGTAAAGGGGTAGTTTCAGTTAATTCAATTGAAAAAACATTTTGGAAAAGGAAAAGTTTAAAAAATTACAGAATTTTGTCAAAAATCTATCAACAAGCTGTTACCAATTGCCCTCGATATAACGGTTGATCTATTATATTAACTATATTAGAAACTTAAGTTATTTTGTAGGGGATAAGCAATTATGATCACAACAAATCCATTTTTTATACTTAGCGAAACTGTTCCAGCCATAGCTACACAGTCATTTGTAATAGTAATGGCATTTCTTGTAATCATAGGAACGCTTGTGGATATCATTCATAAAAAAAATGTTAAATATTTTTTTGAAAATGCAAAAAAAGCAAAGCAATCGGCAAAAAAAACACTTACTACTGGTGAAAAAACTTCAGTAATAATTAAAACAGTTTCGAGCGATATATTAACTACTTCTGAATTAGGTGCCGGTAAACGAAGAGTAGCACATTTATTAGGAATGTATGGAACAATATTGTTTTGGTTGGCTTCAGTAATTATGATTTTCTGTTATTCATCAATAGACTCTATTACACCTAATATCTGGCCAATATTGTGGCATGTTGGCGCTATAATGACTGTATTGGGAGGATCCTGGTTTTGGTTTTTTCTAAGAGCAGATGTTTATTCGGAAGCCCATCCTTGGTACAGAATTATTAAAGCAGATTTATTTGTACTGGCACTTCTTGCATCGGCTTTATTTGGTTTAATTTGGTCATTTTTACAATCATTAAATTTAAATAATAGGTGGGATGATAAACTATTTTTGATTTTGTTTATTATATCTAACTTTGTTTTATTTGGAGGTGTATATTGGTCAAAATTTGCACATATGTTTTATAAACCTGGAGCGGCAATACAAAAAAATTTATCAGAGGCAGATGGTTCAAGAGATAACCTTCCTCCACCTGCTGATGCACCTAAACAATATGGTCTGGGAATAGACAGAGAAAAAGCAAAACATTATTAACATGACACCAATAAAGAAAGAGAGAAAATAATTATGTCAACTTTTGTATATATGACTCGTTGTGATGGATGTGGACACTGTGTAGATATTTGTCCTTCTGATATTATGCATATTGATGAAACTATTAGACGTGCAAAAAATATAGAACCAAATTTTTGTTGGGAATGTTATTCGTGTGTAAAAGCTTGCCCAAATCATGCGATTGATGTTCGTGGTTATGCTGATTTTGCTCCAATGGGCCACAGTGTTAGAGTGCGACGTGAAGAAGAAAAAGGAACAATCTCTTGGAAGATTAAGTTTAGAAATGGTACAGAAAAAAACTTTGTTTCTCCTATTACAACTAAACCATGGGGAAAATTTATTCCAAAACTTGCTGAAGGAGATAAACCCAATCAAGAAGAGATTAATTCTCAAAAACTTTATTTAGAGCCTGAAGGTTTAAATACAAAGAAAGAACTGCCAACTCTACCTAAGGAGTCATTTAAAAAGGGGGTTTACTATTAATGGCTAAAGTTAAAACTCATTATCAAGATTGTGACATTCTTGTTGTTGGTGGTGGTATGGCCGGAACTGGTGCTACTTTTGAGGCTAGACACTGGGGAAGAGATTTAAAAATTATTTGTGTTGAAAAAGCCAATATAGACAGAAGTGGAGCAGTAGCTCAAGGTTTATATGCGATTAACTGTTATATGGGAATGCAGTGGGATGAAAATCAGCCAGAGGATCATGTGCGTTATGCACGTAACGATTTAATGGGTTTAGTACGTGAAGATCTTGGTTATGATATGGCTCGTCATGTTGACTCAGCAGTACACATGTTTGATGAGTGGGGTTTGCCTATGATGAAAAATGAAAAAACTGGACGTTATCTTAGAGAAGGCAAATGGCAGATTATGATTCATGGAGAAAGCTATAAACCAATTGTTGCAGAGGCTGCTAAAAAATCTGCTGATAAAATATACAATAGAATTATGATAACTCACTTGCTGATGGATGAAAGTAAGGAGAATAGAGTAGGTGGCGCAGTAGGTTTTAATATGCGAACTGGTGACTATCACGTTTTTCGTTCTAAAACTGTTATTGTTGCAGCGGGAGGAGCATCACACATCTTCAAACCAAGAGCCGTAGGTGAAGGTATGGGAAGAACTTGGTATGCACCTTGGAGCAATGGTTCTGCTTATGCATTGCCAATTGCTGTTGGCGCAAAAATGACTCAAATGGAAAATCGTATTGTTTTAACAAGATTTAAAGATGGTTATGGTCCAGTTGGTGCTTACTTCTTACATCTTAAAACTTATACTCAAAATGCTAACGGAGAAAATTATGAGAAAAAATGGTATGATCAAACTAAAGAAATAGTTGGGGAATATATCGACCACCATCCAGTACCTACTTGTTTAAGAAATCATGCTTTTATTGAAGAAACTAAAGCCGGTGGAGGACCAATATACATGGTTACAACTGAAGCTTTCCAAGATCCTCATTTAGAAACAGTAGGATGGGAAAATTTTCTTGGTATGACTGTTGGACAAGCTGTAGTTTGGGCATCTCAAAACATTGATCCGAAATATCAAAATCCAGAATTAACAACATCTGAACCATACGTTATGGGTTCTCATGCTACTTGTTCAGGTGCTTGGGTAAGCGGTCCAGAAGATCTTTCACCACCTGAATATTTTTGGGGTTATAATAGAATGTTAACTGTTGATGGGCTTTTTGGTGCAGGAGATACAGTTGGTGGTAGTGCTCATAAATTTTCTTCAGGGTCTTTTACAGAAGGCCGATTAGCCGCAAAAGCTGCGGTTAAATATATAGAAGATCAAAAAGCTGAAAATATTAAAGTTACTGATAAACAGTGTGAAGATTTTAAAGAAACTATATACAAACCTTTAGAAAATTACACTGTAGGTCGTAATGAGATTACTGGAGGAACAGTCTCACCAAGTTATATTTTACCAATACAAGGACTTCAACGTCTTCAAAAAATTATGGACGAATATGTTGGTGGGGTTGGTGTTAACTATATGACTAATGAGAATTTGCTTAAAAGAGGTTTAGAATTATTAGATTGGTTACAAGAAGATCTAGAAAATGTTGGCGCTGAAGATTATCACCAGCTTATGCGTGCTTGGGAGTTAAAACACCGTGCACTTACCTCTCAATGTGTAACAGAACATACTTTATACCGTAAAGAAACACGCTGGCCAGGTTATTATTATAGAGGGGACCACCTAAAATTAGATGATGAGAATTGGCATTGCTTAACAGTATCTAGAAGAGATCCCAAGACTGGCAAGTTTACTTTGGAAAAAGTTCCCGTCTATCATATTGTTGACGAAAAAGAGAAAAAACAAGCATCTTAGTAATAAACAATTAATGAATCTTCTTGAGAAATCTGACCAAGAGATAATCGATATAGCTAATCCTATTTGGGAAAATCTTGTTAAGTCATCCAATATTAAAGATTACGGAGGCTTTACAAAAGATTTTTCATCTCAAATGCTTTTTGGTGCTAACGAAGTAGAGCTGGGTAAGCAGTGGGCGAATAACAAATTATTGACTAGTTTATCAGATAAATATGAAATATTTGGGTGTTTAAGACGCGATCATTATGTGACCGTGCTCTATAAGCAGGCTAGCAATACTGTTCCTGGAGAATTTTTAGGACGTTTGGTTCTTGGAGTAGAGGGCGATGAAGTAAAAGTCTTTGGAGCGACAATATATTAATCCTTTCTCAAGACAAAAAAAATTTATAATTTTGTAATAATTATTTGACAAAATCTTAAGTCGTGGTAGTCAAGATTTATGTCGAAGTTTTTTAATAAAAATTATGGAAAAATATTAAAAAAACTTCCATCTACATCTTCATTACAAAGTTCAAAAACTTTAGTTACTTTAGGACTTTTGTTTTATTGGAGTGTTATCTTAGTAGGTACTTTTTTTAATTTTAACTAACAAAATACTTAAAAATTGCTGTTCTTAACCAATCTATTTATTGACAACAAGAAACTAGAGGAATACTTACTAATTAATGGAAGTTTTTCTCCCTATTGCAGAAGTATCAGTAAATATATTTACAATTTTTTCTCTTAGCACAGTTGTTGGTATCCTTTCAGGATTATTTGGTGTTGGTGGTGGATTTCTTATGACTCCATTTTTAATTTTTTTGGGCATTCCTCCATCATATGCGGTAGCAAATGAAGCTAACAATATATTAGCAACATCTGTATCAGGTTCAACAACCCATTGGCTAAAAGATACATTGGATTACAAGATGGGAATTATGATTATTGTTGGCGGAACAGCAGGAACTATAATTGGAATTCTTACTTTCACTTATTTTAAAGAAATTGGAAAAATCAATATAGTTATTTCCTTAGCATATATGTACATACTAGCTATTATTGGAACTTTAATGCTTGTTGAAGGCGCTAGAGAGATTGATAGAGCAAAAAAAAAAATTGTTTTAAAAAAAAAATTACACTCACATTATTGGATACATGGCCTTCCTTTAAAAATGAGATTTAAAAAATCAAAATTATACGAAAGTGCTTTTGCTCCAATTATAATTGGTTTAATCGTTGGATTTATTGCTGCAATTATGGGTGTTGGCGGTGCATTTATTTTGGTTCCAGCCATGATTTATATTATTGGTATGCCAACAAAATTAGTTCCCGGAACTTCTTTATTTGCAACTGTTTTTGTTAGTGCAATTGTAACTATTCTTCATGCATTTAATTATGGATCTATAGATTTAATTTTAGTTTCGATGTTAATTCTTGGATCAATTATTGGAGTTCAAGTTGGACAAAAGTTGGGAGAACGTATTGACAGCGCAGAGCTCAAAACTCTTTTAGCAATTCTTTTGTTATTAGTGGGTATAGCTATTGCTTATGATAGTTTTTTTGCTGAAGAAGCAGTAAAAGAAGTCGTTTCTAATGGAACAAAAAATTTAGGACCTTTCTCAACTTTTATTAGAGATCTTTCTAAAAATTTTCCAATTCAATATGGAATAATTTCTATCATTTTTGCAATAGTATTAGGAGTTGCAGCAGCAATTATAAGAAGATTTTTCTCAAATTTAAGGAAAAAATACATGCCTAGCGCCTAGATTATCTACTTCACAAAAATAAATTTTCTTATTTTGAAGATATGTTATTTTAAAACATGAAAAAAATAATACTTTTAATTTTTTGTTTAGTTTCATTTAATGCAAATGCAGTTGAAAAAAAAACTACATTTAACAAGGAAATTTTTAATAAGGCTCAACTCGATGGTAAAACAGTTGTTATAAATTCATGGAATAAATACTGCTTAACATGCGCAAAACAAGTGCAGATTTTAAACAAAGCAGAAAAAGAATTTAAAGATATAATTTTTTTAAGCTACGAACAAAAAAATAAAGATATAGCTGAATTTTTAAAAATAGAATACTGGACAACAATTGTTATTTATAAAAATAATGAAGAAATTTATCGAAGCATAGGTAAAACTAAAGAGACAGATATATTTTTAGCAATACAATCTAGAATATAGTTGATCAGGCGCTTCTATACAGTTTAGTCATTACAAATTCTTTATGACCAAGTACTTCAGCACATGTTAGACGACCACTAGCAGCTCTGATTGTTGTTTTTATTAATTCATCACCAGCTTGGTCCATATTCATTTCTCTTTTCAAAATTTTAGAAACATCTAAATCAATATGCTCCTTCATATTAATTGCTGTACTAGGATTTCCTGTTAATTTAACCACAGGTTCTATAGCATTTCCTATAATGTTTCCTTGTCCTGTTGGAAATAAATGAATGTTAAAACCAGCAGCAGCTTGTAAAGTTAAACATTCTCCTGCAGCAGATGAGGTATCCATAAAATATAGCCCTGGACCTTTTTTGGGTTCTTCAGCTGGAGTCAATACATCAATGAATTTTCTTGATCCAATTTTTTGAAAATTACCAAAAGCTTTTTCTTCAATTGTAGTAAGACCCCCAGCTATATTACCTGCTGTTGGTTGACTTTCGGAAAGGTCATTAGTAGCTTCTTTTAGAATGAAGTCATTATAGTCACTCCAGGTTTTCATGAATTTTTCAGAAGCTTCAGGTGTTGCGCCTCTAGTAGCACAAACTTTTTCAGCTCCAGTGAGTTCAGAAGTTTCACCAAAACAAAGGTGAACTCCTAAAGGTTCTAATTTATCCATTAAATTTCCGACTGTTGGATTAGCAGCCATTCCTGAAGTGGTATCTGATTCTCCACATTTAACAGAGATCCATAAATCACTTAAAGGGCATTCTTCTCTTTGTTTTTCAGATGCCCATTGCGAAAATTCTTGTGCTTTCTGAGAAGCTTTCATTATAGTTTTAATATCACCAGCTCCTTCAATACTAAATCCTTCTACTGGTTTTCCAGTTTTTGCTATTGTATCAACAATTCTTTTAGTCCACTTTGGTTCAATACCAATTACAACACAAGCTGCAACATTTGGGTTTTTTCCTGTCCCAATCATTGTGTCAAAAAATAATTCTAGATCAGCACCAAATTGTAGTCTTCCATAAGCATGAGGAATTGCAAAAGTACCTTTAATATTATTTGCAACCGCTTCGGCACACGCATTGGAAATATCATCAACAGGTAAAATAATTACATGGTTTCTTGTACCAGCTCTTCCATTTTCTCTTTTATATCCTAAAAAACTTTTTGGAATTTCCATATATTACCACTTTTTAGTTTTAACATTGTGAACATGCACGTGTTCGCCTTTTTTAATTATTTTAACAACTTTTCCAATATCATGCCCATATTTTAAAATTGTATCACCTTCTTTAAGGTCAACCATTGCGATTTTATGACCTAGGGGTATCTCGTTTTTCGATTGAATTTTAACCGATTTATTATTCTCCATTATCCAGCAACTACACTCTTGGTTAGGCGTAATTTTCTCAATAACCACAACACCAACGTTGTCTTTTTCATCATGTAATATAATATCCGTGCTTACCATTGTGACGATTTCTTTATTTGAAATTTGATAGAACTTATATATTAATCGACTTCATTAAGAAATAAAAAAAATGTATTTTATATAGAGAATTAAAATTATGAGCAAGATGACAACCGAAGAAGCTTTTGTAAAAGTTCTTCAAATGCACGGAATAGAACATGCCTTTGGAATTATTGGATCTGCATTTATGCCAATATCAGATTTATTTCCCAAAGCAGGGATAACTTTTTGGGATGTTGCTCATGAAACCAATGGAGGATTAATTGCCGATGGTTATACTAGAGCTACAGGCAAAATGTCAATGGTCATTGCTCAGAACGGACCAGGGATTACTGGTTTGGTAACACCAATTAAAACAGCATACTGGAATCATACACCTCTATTATTAGTTACTCCTCAAGCAGCAAACAAAACAATGGGGCAAGGTGGTTTTCAAGAAGTTGAACAGATGAATTTATTTAAAGATATGGTTTGTTATCAAGAAGAGGTAAGAGATCCATCAAGAGTGGCAGAAGTATTAAACAGAGTTATTGAAAAAGCTTTTAGAGGATCAGCTCCTGCTCAAATAAATGTCCCAAGAGATTTTTGGACACAAGTGATAGATATTGAGTTACCTCAAATAGTTAGATTTGAAAGACAAGGTGGTGGAAAAGATGCAATTGATAAAGCAGCTAATCTTTTATCCAATGCTAAATTTCCAGTTATTTTGTCTGGAGCGGGCGTTGTAATTGGAAACGCTATTGAAGATTGTAAAAAACTTGCAGAAAAATTAGACGCACCTGTTTGCAATGGTTATCAACATAACGATAGTTTCCCTGGTAGTCATCCACTAGCAGTAGGACCGCTTGGTTACAATGGATCAAAGGCAGCTATGCAATTAATATCTAAAGCAGATGTAGTTTTGGCTTTAGGTACTAGATTAAATCCTTTTTCAACATTACCAGGTTATGGAATTGATTATTGGCCAAAAAAAGCAAGCATTATTCAAGTAGACATGAATCCTGATAGAATAGGTTTAACCAAGAAGGTTACAGTTGGAATTTGTGGTGATGCAAAAATGGTTGCTCAACAAATTTTACAAAAATTACCTAAAAATATAGGAGACAAGGGAAGAGAAGAAAGAAAAAATTTAATTCATAAAACAAAATCTGCTTGGTTGCAAACTTTAACCGGACTGGACCATGAAGAAGATGATCCAGGAACAGTTTGGAATAAAGAAGCAAGAGCAAGAGATAAAGATAGAATGTCCCCAAGGCAAGCTTGGAGAGCCATACAAGAAGGAATGCCACAAGATGTAATTATATCAAGCGATATAGGAAATAATTGTGCAATTGGGAATGCTTATCCTACATTTGAAAAAGCTAGAAAATATTTAGCACCAGGTTTGTTTGGTCCTTGTGGTTATGGTTTTCCATCAATACTTGGAGCAAAAATAGGATGTCCAGATATCCCAGTGATCGGTTTTGCAGGCGATGGTGCATTCGGGATAAGTATGAGCGAAATGAGTTCTTGTGCAAGAAAAGAATGGCCAGCAATCTCTATGGTAATTTTTAGAAACTACCAATGGGGAGCAGAAAAAAGAAATTCAATATTATGGTTTGATGACAATTTTGTTGGAACCGAACTAGATCCAGAACTTAGCTATGCAAAAGTAGCTGAAGCATGTGGACTGAAAGGAGTCCCTGTTAAGACAATGGATGAAACAACAAAAGCAATTAAACAATCGTGTGAAGATCAAAAAAAAGGAATAACTACTTTTATAGAAGTTATATTAAATCAAGAATTGGGCGAACCATTTAGAAGAGATGCTATGAAAAAACCAGTAAAAGTGGCAGGAATTAAAAAAGAAGATATGAAAAGTCAAAAATTTAACTTTTAATATCTAGTCTTCTCTAATTAATTTCATCTTTTTTCTAGGATAGTCCCAAATTTTAAGTTCATAAGATTGATTTACTTTCCATATTTTTACTTCTTCTTTCCATTCGGGGCAGTCAATACATATTAAAAAATGAGGATATTTATTATTATACTTATATTCATACAAACCAGTAGTAATTGACAAACTTATAAAAGATATAGATATCAATTTTAATATAGAATTTTTTAAATTATATAATCTTAAAACAACAAAGATTAAAAGAATACCAGGTATTAACGCATACCTTCCTTGCACTTGCATACCTTTAGATGCATATACAGCTAAAGAGCTTTGAACAATAAAAAAAATTATTAAATAAACTAATACATTATCTTTAGATATATCTTTATAAAAAAGAACTATAAAACTTAAAAACAAAATTATAATTATAGTTAATATTATTGGTAAACTTATAAAGCTATCTATAAAATAATAAATATTTTGAGTTAAATCACGCCCAAGAAAAGACTTAATAACACCATTATAAAAAAAATTGATAACTTTTTCTGGGTAAATAGTGTATCGCCAACTTTCACTAGTAGCTTCAAGGTTATTAATTCTAATAAATATATAAATACAGCTTTGTATTAAAGCTCCAAAAGAAATAGAAATAAGATTTAAAAAATTTAATTTATTTTTTTCTTTCATATATTTTATAAGAAAAAAAGGCGCAAAAATGCAAGAAGTAATTGAACTTAATGTTGATATAAAAAGCGCTACACTTGAAGATTTAGAGTAAAAATTATTTGTATTAGTTTGAAAAAAAATCATTAAAACTAATATTGTAAAATATACTTGAGAAGTTAATGTATTAAGCCAAACTTCAGCAACCATTGGTGGTGAAACTAAAATAATTAAGGATGCAATAAATTTTTCTTTATATGTTTTAACAAAAATTGAATCTTGAAAGATTATAAATAAAAATAGATATATTTTCACTGCAAACGCAAAATAAACTGTTACAAGAGGTGAATATTCGATTGGTACGAATGTTGCAAAAACTGAAGCAATATTTGGCCAAAGATTAAAATATCCATTTTCGATGCTTAATTGAAACAAACCTACAAAAACCCCATCTAAATATGAATTTCTAAACCAAAACGATCCTTCCTCAGCAACAAACCTTCCATTTAGAAAAATATATGGGGTTTTATA
>CACLJJ010000024.1 GCA_902607215.1 uncultured Pelagibacteraceae bacterium | reverse complement strand
TTATTTGCCAATTTTAATGTTTCTTTAATTTTTTCAAAATCAGGATTTATATAATTTCTATTTCTTTCACTATCCTCAATAACATCTCTTGCAATGTTTGTTAGTTGCATGGCAATACCAAGATCTATGGCTCCCTTAAGTGAATTTTTTGAATTAACGTTTAATATTTTAGCCATCATTAAACCTACCGTTCCTGCAACTCTATATGAATAAATAAGTAGATCTTTATTTGAATTAAATTTTATTTTTTCTTCTAAATCAGACTCAATACCGTCGAATAAATCTAAAACTATACTAGGAAGAATTTTAAAATTGTCAATTAAAGTATATATTTTTTTTATTGTAGGGTTTTCTAAATTTTTGTTATTAAAATCACTTTTGTATTTTTTAAAAATTTCTTTTTTAATTTCCAGAACTAAATCTTGATCAGCAATATTATCCAATGTTCTACAAAAATCATATAAGTCGGAACTACTCTGATATATTTTTTTTGGTAAAAAAAATCCTGCCCAATTAAAAGATTTTGCATATATTGATAAAAAATTTTGAGACATTACAAAATCTTATCTAGAATTTTTGCTGACGACAATACACCTGGAACTCCGGCGCCAGGGTGAGTACCTGCGCCAACAAAATATAAACCATCACATATCTCAGATTTGTTATGAAATCTAAAATATGCAGATTGAGTAAATTTAGGCTGGATAGAAAAACCTGATCCATATTTCGTATTAAGTTCTTTTTCAAAATAATCAGGCGTTAAATAAAAGTCTTCAACAATATTATTTTTAAGATTTGGTAATAAACTATTTTCCATTTTTTTTACTACAAGCTCTTTTAATTTATCACCTTCCACTGACCAGTTTATGTTTGATTGATTGTTGGGAACTGGAACAAGTACATAAAAACAATCATGTCCATCAGGTGCCATCGATTTATCAGTAGCTGTAGATCTATGTAAATAATAGCTTATGTCTTCATTTAACTTTTTATTTTCGAAAATATCATTTAGATGTTCTTTATATTTATCACCAAATTTTATTGTATGGTGGACAACATTTTCGTAAACTTTCTTTGTTCCAAAGTAATAAACAAACAATCCCATCGAATATTCCATTCGTTTCTTTTTCCAATTAAAAAAAAAATTTATTTTTTTATTACTCAATAATTTTTCATAAACAGCAGGAGGATCTGCGTTACATATAACATTGTCGACATCAATTTCTTTTTGATTTTCAAGTTTTATACTTTTTATTTTATTTTTATTTAAATTAATACTTGTAACTTCTGAACCTTTTATAATTTTTATATTTTCTTCAAGCATTAATTTCTCTAGAGCTTTAATGATTTCTCCAGTTCCACCCATTGAATAATGGATACCCCATTTTTTCTCTAAATATAAAATTAACCCATATATTGATGTAGTGGTGAAAGGGTTTCCTCCAACAAGAAGTGGATGCATACTAAGCATTCGTCTTAATTTTTCATTTTTTATATATGATGACACTAGTGAGTAAACAGACTTGTAGCTTTTAAGATTAATAAGAGTTGGGAGCTGTTTCAGCATAAAAAAAGGTTTATGAAACGACACATCAGACAGTTCAGAAAATCCTTTATCAAATATTTTCTCTGTGAATTTAACTAAATTTTCATAACCCTTAACATCATCTTTATTTATTTTTTCAATTTGATTTTTCATTAAACTTTCATTTCCTGAATAATCAAACTTCATTCCATCCTCAAAGATAAATCTGTACCAAACATCAAGTGGTTTGATTTTAATGTAATCCTCAGGTTTTTTATTGAATAGATGAAACAATTCGTAAATTAAATAAGGTGCAGTAATTACTGTTGGTCCGCCATCAAAAATAAATCCATTTTTTTTAAAAACCCTTGCTCTGCCACCAAGATCTTCATGTTTTTCGATAAGAATAACATTGTGTTTTTTTGCTTTTAATCTTAGGGCAGCAGCTATACCACCAAAACCAGAGCCTATTACGACTGAATTCATTCTAAGTAATTTATATTATTTTTTAAAAAAGTAACGAAATTATCGCCAACTATTAAGAATTGATTTTTTTTAATAGTGTTTTTGTTTCTTCAAGATCTTTTGTAAATAAATTGTCTAATTTAGATTTATCAACAGACGTTGAAATAATCTTTTTAACTGAGTCAACAGCTATTCTAATCGATGCTTTTTTTATCTCTTTAATTGTTGTTTCTTTCATTTGAGAAATTTTTGTTTGAGCTAGATTTTTTTTAATTTCTGAAATCTTGTGAAACTTATCATTCATCTCGATCACTAGTTTTTCACTATCTTTTTTTGCCTGATCAGTAATTTTTTTAGTATCTAGGGTTGCGTTATCTAATTTACTTTGAGCTTTATCTAAAAGAATTTTTGACTCGTTTCTCAATTTTTCACTTTCATCAATTTCATTTTTTATATCAAAAATCATTTTATTTAATGTTTCATTAATTTTTTGAGGAATCTTAAAATAAATTAATACCGATATAAAAATTATAAAAGAAATGGCTACCCAAAATGTTGCATCAATTGCCATAATATTTATCCTTATTTTTTTTAGCCAAATCCTCAACTATTGCTGAAATGCTACTGTTATTAATTTCTTCACCAATTAGTTTTTTAATTAGATCAGAGGAAGCTTCCATTGCGATTTTGTTTATTTTTTCTGGAGCTTTATTTTTAAGATCTATTATTTCTTTTTCAGTCTTATTTATTTCTTCATCAATCTCATTTTCTAATTTTTCTTTTTTTTTATTAATATCCTGCTGAATTTTTTTTCTAGCATCGTTAAAATAATTTCTAGCTTCATTTTTGCTATTTAATATTAAAGTTTCATACTCTTTAATTTTATTTTCACTTTCTTTTTTTTGTTTTTCAGCTGTCTCTATGTTATCTAAAATTTGAGACTTTCTTAATTCAAGATTATTACTAATCTTTGGTAAAATAAATTTAGATAATATTACAAATAAGAACCCAAAAGACAATGTTAACCAAAATATTTGCGAAATCCAATACTCTGGGTTTAGCTGAGGCATACCTCCACTTTCAGCACTATTTACATTTGTAAAGGCTGCAAAGTTTAAGATTAAACAGTAGAAAAAAAATCTTCTAAACATTAATTAAAATGCAAATTCTAAACATTAATTAAAATGCAAATAAGATAATTAATGCAACTACTAATCCAAATAGTCCTGTAGCTTCTGCTAAAGCAAATCCTAAAAGCAAATTAGGAAATTGTTTTTGTGCTGCAGATGGATTTCTCATTGCACCAGATAGGTAATTACCAAATATAATACCAATACCTACTCCAGCACCTGCAAGTGCTATTGCCGCTAATCCTGCTCCGATCATTTTTGCTGCTTCTAATTCCATTATTCCTCCTTTTGTGTTTAATGGTGTAAATTTAATGCATCATTTAAATAGATGCATGTTAAAATTGCAAAAACATAAGCTTGAAGAAAAGCAACTAATATCTCCAAACCTGTTAATGCAACAGAAAAACTCAGTGGAAGCCATCCACCAACAATTCCGAGACTTATAACAAAGCCTCCGAAAACTTTCATCATAGTGTGTCCAGCCATCATGTTTGCAAATAAACGCACAGAAAGACTTATAGGGCGACTCAAATATGATATAATTTCAATAACAACTATTAATGGTAACAATACTATTGGTACGCCACTTGGAATAAATAATTTTAGATATCCAAAACCGTGTTTAGTAAACCCTATGACTGTTACACCAATAAAAATAAATGCTGCTAATACAAAAGTAACTATTATATGGCTTGTTACAGTAAAAGCGTAGGGCAACATTCCCAACATGTTACAAAACAAAACAAACATAAAAAGTGAAAATACAAATCCAAAATATGGTTTACCTTTTGATCCTGCGGTGTCACTGATCATTTTTGATATAAATGTATAACTTAACTCTGCTAAAAGTTGGATTTTATTTGGTATAACATTTCTTTTTGAAGATCCTAGATTAAAAATTAACAATATACTGATACAACTAAAAATCATAAACAGACTTGCATTTGTAAAAGAAATATCAATTTGATCTATTTTTATTTCTGGCCCAATTCTATAGACATTGAATTGGTGCATCGGATTTGTTGCCATAATTATTTACTTTTGCATTTTTTTTGCAGACTTTATTACGTTTAAAATTCCTGCAATAACTCCTACAAAAAAGAAAGTTAAAATTAACCATGGTTTAGTACCAAACCAACTGTCAAAAATAAACCCTATAATGGTCCCCACCAAGACTGCGGCGACAAGTTCTGTGCTCATTTTAAAAGCTACGCCCAATAATGATGATTTATTATTATTACTTTTGGGAGTTCTTTCAGAAATCTTTTTTTTTGCAATTTGTAGGCGAGTTTTAAACTTATTGTCAGCCATCTTATTTATGTTAAGCAACCATGCTTTCAGCTTTTTCTAAATCAACGGCAACGAGCTGACTGATCCCTTTTTCTGGCATTGTCACCCCATATAATTTGTTCATTTTTGACATTGTAAGTGCATGATGGGTAACAATAATAAATTTTGTTTGTGTAATTTTTATAAGTTCTTCGAGCAGATTGCAAAATCTAGTAACGTTAGCATCGTCCAATGGCGCATCTACTTCGTCGAGAACACAAATAGGAGATGGGTTAGTAAGAAAAACAGCAAAGATTAATGATAACGCAGTGAGCGCTTGTTCACCACCTGATAATAAAGTTATTGATTGCAACCTTTTACCTGGAGGACTAACCAACATTTCAAGACCAGCCTCCAAAGGATCGTCAGAGTCAATTAATTCTAATTTGGCATTTCCACCATTAAATAGTTTTGTATAAACTTCATTAAATTTTCTATTTACTTTTTCATAAGCTTCTAAAAGTTTTTCTCTTCCTTTTTGATTTAATTCATTAATGCTTTCTTTAAGTTTTATAATTGCTTGAACAAGATCTTGTCGATCTTGTTCCATTTTTTTTATTTCAACTTCATATTTATTTGTTTCTTCGTCAGCTCTTAAATTTACAGATCCTAATTTATCTCTTTCCCTTTTTTTTGAATCTAACAACTCCTCTTGAGTTACCGTATCAGGAAACTCTTCTTTTTTTTCTAAATTTGAAAATTCAAGAATATTTTTTTCATTCAAATTCAGTTCAGTATCTATTCTTTCAAGTAAATCATTTTTTCTTTTGTTCAAACCCTCGATTGTTGCACCTGAACTTGCTTTTCTTTCTCTTATTTCTATTGAACTTTCTTTTGTAAAATTTAACTCGTTTCTTAACTCGACAATTTTGTTATCAATTTCTTCGATAAAAGTTTCGTTTTCATTTTTTTCTTTTTCTGAAATTCTCAAATTTTCAGAAACTTGACCTTTTTTTTCAGCTTGAGATTGTGGCTGTTTTTCCAATTCTTCTAGTTTGTTTGTTAATTTTTGTTTTCTTTCATTAAGCTCATTTATCATTTTTTCTGAGTTTATTAAAAGATTTCTCCAGCTTTCTATTTCTTTTTCTATAATTTTTATTCTTTCGCTTCTCTTGACAGATTCTTTTTTTATGCTTTGATTTTTACTGTAACTATCTGCGTATACTTCTATGATTATTTTACAGTTATCAAGAATAGTTATTGCTTCATCATTTTTCTGCGCGTTAATTAACTCTTTAACTTTGTCTATCTCAGTTTTTAATCTATTTTTTGCAGCATCTAAGTCTTCGTTAGATTGTTTTTCAGTTTCATAGTATTTTGAGTCAATTTCAATTAACTCATGTTTTTCCTCTTTAAGCCTTTTTTCATTTGAATTTGCATCAATGATAATGCTTTTTTCTCTATCTATGTCATCATCAATTGTTTTAAGAGAAGATTTTATACTTTCAATTTCATTTTTAATTCTATTGCTTTCTTCATCAAGACTTTTTAATTCTAAATTAAGCCTTTGAATTTTTGATAGATTTTCAATGTTTTTATCTCGTACAGGATTAACTTTATCACTTTCATCTTTAATTTTTTTTTCGATTTCTTCTAATTTTTTATTAAAGTTTTTTACCTCATTTTCTGCTTCATTGTTTATCTCATTTTCTAGTTTTATTTCGTTATCAATATCTTTAAGTCTTAAGAAATAAAGACCTGCTTCAATTTTTTTTATTTCTTCAGAAATAATTTTATATTTTGTTGCTTCTTCAGCCTGTTTTTGTAAATTTAATAATTGTTTTTCTTGTTGTTTTCTTAATTCATCAGCTCGTTTTAAATTGTTTTCAGCTGCGCCCAATCTTAATTCTGCCTCATGTCTTCTAACGTGCAATCCAGCAATACCAGCGGCCTCCTCTAAAACTGCTCTTCTATCAGTTGGTTTAGCTGTTACTAAAGCACCTATTCTTCCTTGGCTAATTATAGATGGCGAGTGTGCACCAGTAGATAAATCTGCAAAAAACATTTGAGCATCTTTTGCCCTCACTTCTTTATCGTTAATGTAAAATTTTGAGCCCTTATCCTTCTCAATTTTACGTCTGATTTCGATATTGTCTAAATTTTTGTATTGAGTAGGACCGTCCTTATTTTGATTTGCTATACTTATTGATACTTCTGCAATATTTTTTGATGGTTTATTAGATGTTCCTGAGAAAATTACATCTTCCATTCCTGATCCTCTCATGCTTTTTGCGGATGTTTCCCCCATGCACCATTTTAAAGATTCAACAATATTTGATTTACCACAACCATTAGGGCCCACAATACCTGTTAAACCCCTATCAATTATAAAAGCGGTTTTCTCAGCAAATGATTTAAAACCATTTAACTGGATTTTTTTAAACTCCATTTAAAACTTATATCAGTTTTTCTAAGAATTTTTTTAAATTTTTAAAGGTTAAAGGTTTATCGAACTTTTTGTCATTTATTATTATCGTAGGAGTAGCATTTATCTTAAATTTTTTTACACCTTCGATTCGATCTTCAAGAACATAATCTTCAATTTTTTTATTATCAATACATTTGTTAAAGTCTATACCAAATTTTTGGCCATCTAAAAGCTCTTTTAAATTGGTATTAAACTCTTCCACAGTGCCTCCCTTTACCCATTTACTTTGATTGTTAAAAAGAAAATGTAAAATTTCTGATTTTCCATCATTTTTACAATGAGCAACTTTTGATGCATTTAGCGCCGCAAGATCTAATGGAAAACTCTTAAATTCTATTACAGCTAGACCTGTGTCAATATATTGTTCTTTTAATTCTGGATAAACATCCTTATGAAATTTTGCGCAGTGACCACAAGTTAGTGACTCGTAGACAGTTAATTTTATTTTAGCATCAACATTTCCTACGGTAATGGGTCTTATCTTAATTTCTGAATTAGCTGGAAAACAGACCAAAAACAATATTATTGAAACTATTTTTTTCATTTTTTTTTAAAAAGTTTACTTAGTTCAAGCAGAGAATTTTTTATTTTATCATTTTTAATACTAGATATTTTCTCCAAATACTTGCTTTTTGTCACATCTTTTTTAATTTTTTTCTTAAATTTTTCTTGATCACCCTCAAAGGTAATTAGTTTAATTTTTTCAACAACTTTGTATTCAAAGAATTTATTCATTTTTTCAATAATAAGATTTTTTGAGTATTCCATATCTACTTCGTGACCTCTTTTAACCATTATATTTAATATACTTAAACCTAATTTATTGGTACTTTTAAAAGATTTTGGATAACATACTTTAAAAAGCTCATCACCAACTATATATCTCCAGTTATCTAGTGTTTCTGAGTAGATACGCCCTTTTTTTTTGATAATTTTTCTTACATTTGTGGGCAAAGTATCTTTAAAAGATCTTAATCCTTGAATGGTTCTATTTCTCTGCTTAGTATTAGATTTAAATTCCATATGAGCAACAGAAACATATCAAAAAAAATTCTACATTGGTACGATAATAATAAGAGAATATTGCCCTGGAGAAAGGATGTTTCAAAAAAACAAAAACAATATTTTACATTAGTAAGTGAATTTATGTTGCAGCAAACACAAGTTAAAACTGTAATACCTTATTTTAAAAATTTTATAAAAAAAATTCCAAATTTAAAAAAGCTTTCAAAAGTAAATGATAAAAAATTGATGAAGTGTTGGGAGGGGTTGGGTTATTATTCTAGAGCTAGAAATTTGAAAAAAACTGCAAAGAAAGTCGTCTCTGATTTTCGAGGAAGCTTACCTAAGAACATAGATGATTTAAAAACGCTACCAGGGATTGGAGAATACACTTCAAGAGCAATAATGGCTATAGCTTTTAACAAACCAATAATTCCGTTAGATGGAAATGTTGAGAGAATATTAAAAAGAGTTTTTTATCTTAAAAAAGAATATGAAATTTCAAAAGAAAACATAAACAAAAAAAAATCTTTTTTTGGTACTTCGGCAAGATCCAGTGATTATGCACAAGCAATCATGGAAATTGGAGCTTTAATTTGTAAGCCTGTAGTACCTTTATGTGCTTTGTGTCCTATATCTAAAAATTGTGTTTCATTTAAAAAAAATGACTTTGAAATTAGTTCAAAAAATAAGTTTAGCAAAATAAAATATTTTGAGGCTGAAATTTATAAAGATAAAGATAAAGATAAATATTTATTAGTTAAAAATAATAAATTTAAATTCCTAAGAAATTTATTAATTTTTCCAATGAGAGAAGTTGAAAAGGAAAAGTTCAATTCCACATTAAGTAAAAAAATAAATATTAAAATGTCGAATATGGAGATGAAAATAGCTTTAAATAAAAAAATAAAAAAAACAAAAGTTAAAAATAGTTTTTTATTAGATAAAGAAAACATTGATACGTATATTTTGCCATCGTTTACAAAAAAAATCTTTAAATCTATTTCTAAATATTAATGAAAAAAATTGCTATAATAGGCTGTGGAATATCAGGTTTGTATTTTGCAAATTTATTAGAAAAAAGTTCAGAATATGATTATACAATTTATGAAAAAAGATCGAAGTTAGATTATGAAGATGGATACGGAATACAACTTTCAGTCAACAGCATTAAGCTACTTAACAAAATAGGTTTTAATAACATTAGTGATCATGAGATTTTTAATCCAAGAAAAATAAATTTTTTTGATGCAAAATCTGCAAAAAAAATTTGCAAAATAGATATTTCAAAATTTAATTATGATAAAAATTATTATACAATTCTAAAAAGATCTAATTTAATAAAATTTTTGTTAAAAAATATTCCTGAAGAAAAAATTCAATTTAATATTGAAGTATGTGATATTGAATATTTAGAAAAAATTAAGATAAATTTATCAAATAAACTCAATGAAGAATTTGATTATCTAGTAGTTGCCGATGGGATATTTTCTAAAACTAAATCTATTATTTTATCTGAAGAAAAAAAAGTAGAATTTAATAACTCAGTTGCATTAAGAGGAAATATTAAAAATTATGAAAAAGAAGATATTTCCCTATACCTTGGTAAAAATTTTCATTTTGTTATTTATCCGGTAAATAAAAATAAAGAATTTAATTTTATATCAATCATTAGGAAAAATCTAAATAATAGAGAAGTTTCTGATGGAAGTTTGTTTAATGATGAGGTTTTTTTAAAATCTTTAACTAATGAAATTTACAGCAACACATCTGTTCAATTAGAGGGAAAAATTGAAAATATTAAATCATTTCCAATTTTTGTAAGCAGGGATTTAAACATACCTAATAGAAAAAATACTTATTTAGTAGGTGATGCTTTATATGCTTATCCGCCATCATTTGCTCAAGGAGCATCACAGTCTATTGAAGCTTCTACAGAAGTTTTTGATGAGATTAAAAACAATGGCAGTGGTTACTATAATAAACGAATAAAAAAAATAAAATTAGTTAATTGGAGATCAAAGTTAAACCATTTTGCTTTTCACGTTTCTAATCCGATAATAGTTTTTTTTAGAAACTTAATTTTAAAAATATTGGTTAAAAATAATAAATTTTTGGAAATTTATTTAGGAAATATATATCGGAATTAGTTGTTAGGTCTTAATCTCTGTCTCAATTCATCTATTGGTTTTAATGAATTTCCCGATTGATAATACCAATAGGTCCATCCATTACAACTCTCAGCTCCTAGTATTTTTGCTGCTACTTTATGGATAGATCCTTCTGCTTTCTGGTATTTTATACTTCCATCAACCATAATTTTTGCATTTATTTTTTTCTTTTGATCATAGATTTGTGTACCTGGTTTAATAACCCCCAGTTCAACTAGAGATCCAAATGGAATTCTTGGTTTAGACTTATTGTTTTTTAATGCATCTAAATAGTCATCTTCTATAATTTTTGTATTTTTTATTCTTTTTGTAGCAGCATCAAAATATTTTTTCTCTTTTTCTATTCCATAAAAAATTCTACCCAGTTTTTTTTGCAACAACAGCAGTGGTACCTGATCCTAAAAAAGGATCTAAAACTAGGTCATTTTTATTTGTTGAAGCTAAAAGTATTCTATGAAGTAATGCCTCGGGTTTTTGAGTTGAATGAACTTTCTTACCTTTATCTTTTAATCTTTCGTTACCATTACAAATTGGCAAATTCCAAGTAGATCTCATTTGAAGATCGTCATTTAAGCATTTGAGAGATTGGTAATTAAAAGTATATTTTGAATTCTTGTCTTTGGATGCCCAGATCAAAGTTTCATGAGCATTAGTGAATCTTGTTCCTTTAAAATTAGGCATTGGATTATTTTTATTCCAAATTACGTCATTTAAAATCCAAAAACCCAAATCTTGAATTTTTGCTCCAACTCTAAAAATATTATGATAACTTCCTATAACCCAAATACTTCCATTTTTTTTTAAAATTCTTTTACACTCCTCCAGCCATTTTATTGTAAAATCATCATAAGTTTTAAAACTTTTAAATTGATCCCATTTATCATTTACAGCATTAACTTTAGATCTATCTGGACGTACCAGTTGATTTCTTAATTGTAAATTGTATGGTGGGTCAGCAAATATTAAATCAAAACTTTCGCTCGGAATTTTTTTTAATTCTTTAAGACTATCTCCGTTAAGAATTTTATTTTTTAAATTTAAGTTAATCATTTTTTAAAAAACAATTAGACTCTAGCTTTAACTTTCAGTCAACCTGAGATTGAATTATTTTGAGTCTAATAGTTATCTAAATTATTTTAGACTCAATATATTGTGTATGGGCTGAAATGTTTTTCGATGATGCTTCGTTATTCCGAACTTTCTAATTGCTCTTAAATGATCCTTGGTGCCATAACCAGCATTTTTATTCCAAGAA
>CACLJJ010000023.1 GCA_902607215.1 uncultured Pelagibacteraceae bacterium | reverse complement strand
TCTAAGTATCTACATTCAGAAATTTTATTTTTTTCATCAAATGTAATCATAAGAGGGTTACCAGTTGGAATTTCTAGTTTTGTTATTTGAATTTCGTCAAGTTTAAAGAGAAATTTGCATAATGCTCTAACAGAATTTCCATGAGCTGAAATTAATATATTATTTTTTTCATGTAATTTTTTTTCAATATTTTTTGTAAAATAGTTCACAACTCGATTATATGTATCTTTTAAAGACTCTGTATCAGGAATATTTTCTTTTGGTAAATTTTTGTATGTATCAATGTTACTTGGATGATATGGGCTATTCTTGCTTAAAGGATCAGGTTTTATATCCCATGATCTTCTAAATTCATGTACTTTTTTTGCACCAAGTTTTTTCTTCATTTCATCTTTATTTAAACCTGTGAGCGCTCCATAATGCCTTTCATTTAACTGCCATGCTTTTATTGATTTATCATTATTTCTCAAAGTGTTCTGTATAAGTTTTAATGTATTTATAGCTCTAAGTTGAAATGATGAAAAAAAATAATCAATCTTTATATTTTGACTTTTTATAACTTCGCCTGATTTACAGGCTTCTAGTTTGCCTTGGGGGGAAAGATCAATATCTACCCAGCCAGTGAATCTTTTTTGTAAATTCCATTCACTTTGTCCATGTCTTACTAAAATTAAATGACTCATTAATAATTTTTAAATATAAGATAATTATGCAAAACACAAAAATATTATTTAATATTATTAATACAATTTTTGTTATTTTGTATATATATCCAGGAAGTATTTTGGGTTTTCTTGTTTATGGAGAATTTCATAGACAGCCGCAGATAACCAAAGATTTTATGTCTATATCTTCAAATCACGTATATGCATTCGTGGTATTGTCCCTTATTGGTTTAATTACATATTACAAAAGCAAAAAATTACTTATTATTAATTATTTAATATTAAGTTCTATAATTCTTGAAGTTTTGCATTTAATTATACCAAACAGATCATTTCAATATAGCGACTTATTTGGTAATATTGTTGGAGTTTTGTTATCAATTTTATTATTTAATATATATAATTTTTGGAGAAAAAAATGAGCACATTTGATGAAAGAGAAAAAAGTTTTGAAAAAAAATTTGTACATGATGAGGAATTACAATTTAAAATTAGTGCTCGTAGAAACAAATATATTGGTCAATGGGCTTCACAAATTTTAGGATACAATTCAGATCAAGAAAAAGAATATATTCAATCTGTAATCAAGGCCGATTTTGCCGAAGCAGGAGATGAGGATGTTTTTAGAAAAGTAAAAGCAGACTTAAAAGATCACAATATTTCAGACGAAGAAATCAGAAAAAAAATGGATGAGCTTAATGAGAAAGCTAAATCTGAGTTTATTTAGTTTATTAATTTTTCTCTTATTTTCGATCGCATCTCATTCCAGTGAAAAAATTATTTTAGGAAATGCCAAAGTTATTGATGGAGATACAATTAAAATTGACAAAAAAAAAATTAGACTTTTTGGTATTGATGCACCTGAAAAAAAACAATTATGTAAAAAAAATTTTTTAAATTTTTTATTTCTTTCATTTGAAAAAAAATATCCGTGTGGACAAATCTCAACCCAAAAATTAAAAAACCTTATAAATAACGAGATTATTAAATGTTATGTTGAAGGAAAAGATAGATATAAAAGAAAATTAGCGATTTGTTTCAGAAATAAATTAAATATTAATTCGTGGTTAGTCAGAAATGGGTACGCTGTATCATATAAAAAATATTCCAAAAAATATTTAAGTGAAGAAATTGAAGCAAAAAATGATAAAATAGGAATATGGCAAGGAGAATTTGAAATGCCATGGGATTGGAGAAAAAATGTTAAAAAATAAAAATATATTTTTGATTTTAATATTTTTTACTCTTTTATCGTGTTCATCTATACCTAAAAATACAGCTGATGGCTGCTCAATTTTTTCTGAAAGATATCTTTGGTATAAACATGCGAAGAAAACTGAAAAAAAATGGGGAACACCAATATATATTCAACTTGCATTTATTAAAATGGAATCTGATTTTAATTGGCTTGCTAAACCACCTAGGCAAAAAATTTTTAAGATAATTCCATTTAAAAGACCATCAAGCTCTTTAGGGTATTCTCAAGCAGTTAAAGGCACATGGGAACAGTATAAGAAAGAAACTAACAACAAATTAGCAACCAGAGTAAGATTTAAAGACAGTGTGAATTTTATAGGTTGGTACACAGATAAGACCGAAAAGTTACTAAAAATTTCAAAAAAAGATTCTTTTCGACAGTACATTGCTTATCACGAAGGATGGAAAAACTATAAAAACTACAAAAAAAAACAAAAAGTAATTTTATTGGCCAAAAAAGTACAACGACAAGCTGACAAATATAGACTGCAGTTAAAAAAATGTCAGAAAAAACTTAATAGAAATAAATATATAATTTTTTAACGCAATTGTTTTTTAAGTTCTATATCAACAGCATCAATTCTTTTGGTATTTTTTGCAAGCGCAACATACATTGTTGGAGTTACATATAACGTAAAAAATGTTGAAATTATCATTCCACCTAAAATAGTTGCCCCTACTGCTAAGCGTGATCCCTCACCTGCACCTGGGCCAATATTACCTATCACCAAAGGCATCATGGCTATCATTGTACTTAAAGATGTCATTATAATCGCTCTAAATCTTAAGCTACAAGCTTCTTTTACTGAGTCTACTAGATTTTTACCTTCGGTTCTTAATTGATTTGCCCAATCCACTATTAAAATAGAATTTTTTGTCGATATTCCAATTAAAATAATTAACGCAATTTGTGAAAAAATATTTATTGAACTGTTAAACAACAGATTAAAGATTATTCCACCAAACACAGCAAGAGGGACAGTTAAAATAATTATAAATGGATGAATGAATGAATTAAATGTAGCAGCCATTACTAAATAGGCCGTAAGTAAAGCTAAAGCAAAAATTATAAATAATTCATTACTTGTTTCTTTTAATTCTTCAGATTTTCCCTTCCAAGCAAGTTGGACTTGTGGCGCATTTTTTTTAATTGTTTTTTCAAGAAAAGTTATTGCTTCGCTTAAAGTATAATTTTCAGTTAGAGTTGCTGAAATTGTTACAGCTCTTTGCCTATTATATCTTGATAGGATTTTTGCTGACCCTTCTTCTTTAAATTTTACTAAATTTGCTAAAGAAATTAATTTGCCAGTTGTACCAGATCTTACGTATACTTTACTTAGACCTTCGCTATCTTTTCGATCAGAGATATATTGTTGTAAAATTATTGGATATTCTTTTCCTAATTTATTAAATTTTGTTACAGTTTTTCCTCCATAAAGAGTTTCAATAGTTTTACCTATTGACTCTGTTGAAATTCC
This sequence comes from uncultured Pelagibacteraceae bacterium, assembly GCA_902607215.1. Classification (GTDB taxonomy): domain Bacteria; phylum Pseudomonadota; class Alphaproteobacteria; order Pelagibacterales; family Pelagibacteraceae; genus Pelagibacter. The sequence goes on along the minus strand of CACLJJ010000023.1, from coordinate 8,317 downwards.
TAGATCATTTGCTTTTTTTTTGTTAATTAAAATTTTAATTTCAGGTTTATCTCTAGAATAATCAGATTCTATTTGGGATAAGTTTTTATTTTTTCTTAATTTTTCAATGATTTGATTTTGGACTTTTTCCAATTCTTCGTAGCTCTTACCTAAAATTACCATTTGAATAGGTTTATTGTAATTTGAAACTCTTATGGATTGGGGTGATATAGGAAAAGCTATAGTTTGAGGAACAGTTACTATTTTACCAATAGCTTGCCGCATAATCGTTTGAGCGTCTTGTTTTCTATTTTTCCATTCATCAAGGAGAGCTATAATTATAAAACTATTATAAGATTTACTAGAACGTCCAAAACCAGGCACTCTCATTATAATTTTTTGATAAGACTCTTCACTATTTTTAAGCAAAGGAATTAATCTTTTTTCAACTTCTTCTGCTCTTTTTTTAGTATATTCAAAAGAACTTCCTTCGTCTGTAAATCCCAATACCAAATAAACACCTCTGTCTTCTTTAGGTAATAATTCTTTACTGGCAAAATTATAAAGAAAACTTGAGCCAACAATAACAAACAAAATAAATAAAATAATAGTCTTTTTTTTGTTAATCCAGAAATTTAGTGTTTCAGCATAAAAATTTGAAAATGAATTAAATATTTTTCCAAATTTTAAAACTACTGTATTTTTTTTTAATTTTTTACTTAAAAATTTACTGCCCAACATTGGAGAAAGAGTTAAAGCAACAAAAGAAGATACAATAATTGCAAAAGATAATGTTATTGCCGTTTCTTTAAATAGAGTGCCAGAAATACCTTCTATAAAAATTAGTGGTAAAAAAACAGCAATTAAAATTAAAGTAGTGGCAATGATAGCAAATGTAATTTGCTTTGATCCTTTGTATGCAGCTACTAATGGAGTTTCACCATTTTCTATTCTTCTATATATCGCATCAGTCATTATTACTGAATCATCAGTAATTATACCAATTGCTAAAATAAAACTTAGTAAAACAAATATATTAATTGATAATCCAAACAAATAAATTCCTAAAAAAGATGCAATTAAACTTACAGGGAGCGCCACTGCAGGAACAATTACAGCTTTTAAATTTCCAAGAAATAAATAAATGATCGCAACGACTAGAATAAACGCAATAAAGAGTGTTTTATAAACTTCAAAAATAGCCGCATTTATATAGGTTGCCCGGTCCCACGAAGCTTCTAAATTAAGACCTTTTGGCAAAGTTTTTCTGACTTCTATAATTTTTTTCTTAATTTCTTTTGATAGTTCAACTGTAGATGCACCACTACGAGCATAAATTCCCAATCCAACTGTTTTTAAATTTAAAGCATTTTTACTTTGAGCTTTAAATAATGTTTTTTCTGATACAGGACCAAACTCAACTTTTGCAATATCTTCTAACCTAACTACGCTATCTTTAGTTTTTTTAATTAGTAAATTTTTTAATGATTTTATGTCTTTATAAGATTTATCTAAATTAATTGTTAAATCAATATTTTCTGCTTCTAAAGTTCCTGCGGGCAAACTAACATTTTCATTTCTTAAAGATTGTTCAACTTCTTGAATAGTTAAATCATTTGCAGCTAATTTTATAGGATCAATCCAAACTCTTACACTTAATTCTCTTAATCCACCAACTAAAATTCTACCAACATTTTTAACACTTGAAAAACTATCAACCAGATATCTTCTTGCATAATCACCGAGCTCAAGATCACTCCAAGTCGATGAGGATAAAGAAAGCCACATTGTAGTTGTAAAACCAGCGGCTTGTTTTAAAATTTGTGGAGCTTTAGATTCTTCTGGTAAATTATCAACAATTCTTGCCACTCTTTCTCTAACATCATTTGCAGCCGAGTCTAAATCAATTGATGTATCAAATTCGATTTTAATAGTACTTCTTCCATTTTCTGATATCGAATCAATATTTTTAACTCCTTCTGCACCCCCAATTACGTCTTCAATTATTTGAGTAATTTCTTGATCAATAATTGGCGCAGATGCAGATTGGTAATCAACTTGAATTTGAATTACGGGTGGCTGAAGGCCTGATGGTAGTTCTCTTACAGGCAATTTCCAAAAAATAAATAAACCAAACACAACTAATATCAAAGAAAAGACTGATGATACAACTGGCCTTTTAATACTAAGATCAGTAATAAACATAATTTATTAGTTTTCGTTAATAATTGGTTTTATTTTTTCACCTGGACTTGTTTTACTTAAACCTTCTGCTACGATTTTGTCATCCTTTTGTAATCCCGAAACTACTTCTAAATTTCCTTTATTTCTTATACCAGTTTCTACTTCAATTTTTTCAATGGTGTTATTTTCCAAAACTTTGTAGACATACTTTTTACTTCCTTCTAACAATACTGCTGTATCAGGCACACCTAAAGAATTTTTTTCATTATATCTGATTGCTACTTCTAAAAGAGCTCCAGGTATAAGTTCAGAATTATCATTAGTTATTTTTATTCTTACTAGTAAACTTCTAGTTTCAGCATTTATACGACTAGCAACCGAGTCTACTTCGCCAATATATTTTTTATTTTCGTATCCTGAAAAAGTTGCCTCAATGGGTAAACTTTTTTTTATTACCGCTGCATAGGTTTCAGGAATTTTTAGATCTGAAAAGATAATTGATGAGTCGTCCAAAGTTAAAATAATTGAACTTTCAGAAACAAGTACATCATCTGACAAACCTCTTTTTCCTAAAACTCCGTCAAAAGGAGCAACAATATTTCCGGTCTTTAAATTTGCAATTAAATCACCTTTTTTTACCTTTTTGTTAAATTTGATTGGAGTTAATAGTTCTGATTTTTTAAGTCTAAAAGATTTTGTTCTACTTGGTAAGGCAGTCCCAAAAGATTCTAATTTTTGTGAAAAATTGTAATTTTTTACGGTAGTCACAATAAGTCCTGGGGGAGGTCTTTTACTAAATTTTTTTTCAAAATGCGTACCAATCATGGTACGCCCAATAATCACACCAGCTATGATTAAGAAGAAAACAATAATTATTGAACTAACTTTTGTTGATCTTTTCATTTTAATTATTTTATTTTACCGTATTCAGCCCAAGAGCCATCATAAATTGTAGGCAAATATTTATCATTAATTATAGAATAAGCTAGGCTTAAAACAGTCGCTGTAATTCCTGATCCACATGAAAATACCAAATTAACTGGTAGTTTTTTAGATCCTAAGACTTCTTTAAACTTTAACAAAAGTTGCTCTTTATTTTTAAAAGAGTGGTCTTCATTAATGCATTCTTTAAATGGCAAGCAAATTGAATTTGGAATAGAACCACTTTTTAATTCTTTTCTTGGCTCAGGCTCTGAACCTTCGAATCTACCTTTGCTTCTTGCATCAATAACTGTAAATTCTTTTTTAATTATGTTTTCATCAATTTGTTTTTTATTTTTTATAAGATTAATATTTTCATTAGCTTGATAACTGTCTATTTGTTTCACTTTTTCTACTTTTTTTGTTGTAGTTTTTTTTTCTTTTAGCCATTTTTGAAAACCCCCATCTAGTACAGAAACTTTTTCATGTCCAAAGTATTTTAGAGAAAACCATAATCTACAAGAGCTGTAGATATCACTATTATCGTAAACAACTATATGATCTGAATTTTTTATTCCAAAGGACCACATCATTTGGGTCCAATAATCTGAGTTAGAAAGCATATGTGGTAAAGGAGAGTCTTTGTCGCTATGTTCTTCAATATCCCAAAAGATCGTTCCAGGGATATGTTCATTTAAATATTCTTTTTTAGCATTTCTTTTTAAATTTGGCATATGCCAACTAGCATCAAAAGTTCTAACATTGCTCAAATTATTATTAAGCCATTCAGTGGAAACTAAAGTCATTTCAGCATTTTTTTTGAAAGTACTTTTGGTGATATTCTTCTGCTTTACAATAATTTTTTTCTTTAGATATTTTTGTAACTACTTTACCACCCAGTTTTTGATTAACTTCGCTTAAAACTTTCTCTGCAATATTTTTTTCTTCATCAGTATTGTAAAATATTTCTGAACGATACTGATATCCCGTATTAGGCCCTTGTCGATTTGGCGTAGTAGGATCATGAAATTTAAAAAATAATCTAGTTATTTCTTCGTATGAAATTATTTTTTGGTCAAATTCTACTTTTACAACTTCTACATGCTCAGTATCGCCACCGCAAACTTCTTTGTAATTTACATTTTTACTTTTGCCTCCACAATAACCACATTCAGTGGAAGTTATACCAGGGATACCTTCATATTTTGTTTCATCCCAAAAACAACCAATGCCCCCTATAAATTTTTGCATAATATTTTAAAATTTAATGATAAATATAAATCAAAATATCAAAATATCAAAATGATCAAAAATCAAAATCATTTAGGCGCAGTTTATATGATCATGAGTGTTCTTTTCTTTTCATTTATGGATATTTTAATAAAAGTTACTGATGAATATGCTGTTGGACAAGTGATGTTTTTCAGAGCTTTGTTTGGCCTTATTCCTATATTTTTTTTAATACCAAAAAATCGACTTAAAGATTTTTATAAAACACAACATATTGGTTTGCATTTTTATAGATCTTTTTTTGGAGCTATTGCAATGGCAGCTATTTTTGTTGGATTAAGAAATCTACAGCTTGCCGAAGTTACTTCACTTGCATTTTCTGGACCAATTTGGGTTGTTATATTTAGTATGTTTTTTTTAAGTGAAAAAATTAGAATTAAACGTTGGATTGCCGTTGGGCTCGGATTTATAGGTGTTATTATTATTTCAAAACCGGGTTTTGATAATTTAAATTATTATTATATTTTTCCAGTAATATTTTGTATTGGTTTTGCAGGCGTTTCTATAATAATTCGAAAGTTAACTCTTGTTGGAGAGTCGATTTGGCTCATTGCATTTTATTTCTCTGTTGTGTCCGGAATAGGTGGTTTGTTAACTCTTCCATTTGGGGGTTGGATGGTACCTAACAAATATGACCTCGTTCTTTTAATTTTAATAGGATTTCTTGGAAGTATTGCGAATTTGATGTTAACTCAATCCTATAAGTTGGCTGAGGTTACACTCACAACTCCGCTAAAGTATCTTTCACTTATTTTTGCCATTATATTTGGTTTTTATTTTTTTAGAGAAATTCCATCCGTTAATACTTTATTAGGAGCAGGTCTAATTGTAATTTCTTCTGCAATAATTTTCTTTAGAGAAAATCAACTAAAAAAACCTATCCCGTTACCGAGACAGCAATGAAACAACCACCACTTTATTGGTATAAGGCAAAAAAAGTTCTATCAAAAAGAGATCCGATATTAAGAAAAATTATTAATAAATTTAACAAAGGTTATTTAACTAGCAGAAAAGATCCTTTTTTTTCATTGTGTAGAACAATAATAGGACAACAAATATCTACAAAAGCAGCAGATTCTATTTGGTCAAAATTTGAAATAAAATGTAAAAAAAAAATAGTTCCTGAAACAGTGCTAAAGTTAACTTCGAGTAGTTTAAAAAGAGCAGGATTATCACGTCAAAAAATAACTTACTTAAAAAATATTGCTAAAAGTTTTAAAAATAAATCCTTTAATATTAGAGATTTAAAAAAAATGGATGATGATTCAGCAATTGATTACATAACTAAATTAAAAGGACTAGGTATTTGGAGTGCTCAGATGTTTTTAATGTTTAATTTAAATAGATCAGATATATTTCCAACTAAAGATATAGGTTTAATAAGAGCAATATCAAAAAACTATAAAACATCTTACCCTCCGAGTAATAAATTTTTAAATAAAATTTCAAAAAAACACTCAGGTTATAGAACTGTTTTTACATGGTATATGTGGAGAAGTATAGATCCCGTTGATGTTGAATACTAGGTTCCTTCAATAATTTGATGGCTTCTTTTAACGTGACCCTTTAGAATCTCATGTGCTTCTTGATATTCTTTAGAGTTATAACATTTAGTGGCACTATCTAGATCTGGAAATTCAACTACAACCGTTCGTGGATATTTTATTCCCTCATTAACAATATTTTTTCCACCTCTTACTATAAATTTTCCTGAGAATTTAGTTACAGATTCTTTGGCCTTTACAGCATATTCTTTTAATTTTTCAACATTATGAATTTCTTCATAAATAGCTATCCAATATCCTTTCATTTTAATCCAGCCAATTTTTATAATTTTCTTTATTATTTTTAATATATTCAGGCAAATCATCAAATTCAAATTTGATTAATTTGCTTCCAGTTCCTATTTTATTTTGTCTTTTGTCAAGAGTAAGATCATAAATAGCTCTTTTATTTTCCATTACTTTTTTAATTCCTTCTGTTGTTAATGGATTCAAATCGAATTCTCTATGATGAAGATAAGATTTTAATTTATATTCTATTTCTGCGGCTGTTTTAATGTTAGAAAAATGCCACCCTCCTTTTTCTATAAACTTTATATTAATATATTTTTTTTTGGAAAAAAAAGTGTCAAATCTATAAAAAGGATATTTACGACCCTTAATCTCTCTCAACCATTGTGGATTAATTAAATCTTTTTTTCTACAGGCTTTTGTTCCAGTCCATTTAAAATCTGGGATTGTCAAATTAAATTTGTAGTAAAACATGTTTTGTTTAAATAAAATAATTTTTTCATTAATATTATTAAAATTTAAATTTGATAAATTAGGTATTTCATCTAAATCAGATATCATTACAATATCTTCATTTGCTACATTTTTTAAAGCTAACTGTATATGGTTTCTTTGGTTATTTTCCCTTTTGAGTGCATTTAAAATATATTTAGTAGATTTTATAGGATCACTATCTTTTTCATTTACAATTTCAATAGCAGGCGGTTCCTCGCTACAGACAAGATAAATAATCTTGTTTTCAAATTTTTTAAATTTATTGGGATTAAATCTTAAATCTCGTTTTTCTCCTTTATGTGTAAATTTGCTCTCTATAATTACAAAGTAATCGACAAATTTATTAAGTATATTAAGCCTTAAGTCTAAGACTAGGTCTTCATCGAAATACATAAAACAATCAAAAATTTTCATAAATTTATTTAATTAAATTTAATACTATAATAAAAGTTATAAATGGAAAAAAAATTAATTATTAATTTTGAAGAATATCTAGAAACAGTTGAGAAATTAGCCTTAGATATCAATAAAGAATTCAAGCCCACTGTTCTTGTTGGAATTATGAGAGGTGCGGCCCCCATAATAGATATATTATCAAGAATATTCAAATTACCAACAGCATACATTGTTATTCAAAGTTACTCTGGTAAAGGAATGGAAGATCAACAGGGCGAACTCGTTTTTGCAAGAGATATCAGCTCTATTGCAAGGGAAGAAGATTTTGAAAGAGTTTTAATAGTTGATGACTTATCTGATACAGGGCTGACACTAAATAAAAGTATAGATTGGCTAAAAAAATACCCTCCAGTAAAAAAATATATTAAAGAAATTAAAACTGCCTGCTTATGGAAAAAGAAATCTTCCAAATTTAATCCTGATTTTTGCCCTGTAAAATTAAATAGTGATCCGTGGATTGTTCAGCCAACAGAGCATTATGAAGAATTAAGCTTAAAAGAAATAATTGCAAAACATAAATAGGGCTAGATAAATCTAGCCCTATTCAAAATAGTTTAAGCTACTGTGAAACTTATAACACTAAGTATTGCAATAACCCATATTGCTGGTGATGTTTTTGAAAACTTGCCAGTCAATATTTTTATTAGTGCATAAGCAATAAATGCCAAAGCAATTCCATTGCTAATACTGTAAGTTAACGGCATAGTAACCATTGCCACAACAGCTGGCGCAGATTCTGCAATATCGTCCCACTCGATATCAGTAATATTTCTTACAAACAAGACAGCAACATACAATAATGCTGCTCCATCTATCTCTTTAGGTAAACTAGTTGCAAGAGGTGCAAAAAATAAACAAAGTAAGAATAGAACTCCAATAACTAAAGACGTCATTCCAGTTCTTCCACCAGCTTTTACTCCAGCACCAGATTCTACATAACTAGTTACTGTTGTGGTTCCCATTAGGGCACCAGCTACTGTTCCAACACTATCTGAAAGCATTGCTTTATCAATGTCTTTTACCTTACCTTTGTTATCGACTTTGCCAGCGACGTTTGCAACTGATGTTAAAGTTCCTGCTGTATCAAAGAAGTCAATAAACAATAAAGTGAAAACAACTGTAGACATACTTGCAGTTAATGCAGCTTTAAGATCAAAATCAAATAGATAAGTCATTGGAGGAATTGATCCAACCACTCC
>CACLJJ010000022.1 GCA_902607215.1 uncultured Pelagibacteraceae bacterium | reverse complement strand
AAAGAAAAAGTATATTTCTATTAGAATTTTATATTTATAATCATTTGAATAAACGTTAATTTTTTTAAGATTTACTTTTTTTTTAATATTTAAAAATTCAGAGATAAAGAAATTATATCTTTTTAAGCTCACACTAGATTTTAGCTTTTTTTTATAAAAATTTAAAAATTTAGAGCTATCCTTAATTAATAGATCATAGTCAAAAAATATATTTTCATCTAATTTTTTTATATTTTTTAGAATTAAAAACCAATTTTGAAGAATTAAAGATAGTACAGTGGTTTCTCTTTTTTTATCCCTTTTAATAATTGATTTGCATATATAGTAAGGGTGTCTGAAACAGTACAAAAATTTGACATCATAATTTTTTTTTTTAAAAAATTTTTCCCAAAAATTTAAAAACAAAATCGATCTAGGATCCTTAAATGCAAAATTATAATTAAACATAATTTTTTGATTTATTTCATTAAGTAAATATTTGTATTCTGAGTTATTTGTTTTAAATTTAAAATTTCTTGGATTAATATGTGTGTCCCATTCAATTTTGTTTAATTTCAAAAGTTTATTATTAACTCTAAAAAAACTCATATCTTCATAAAAGCCAGTTTTATTATCATGTCTTAGTGGAGAAAAATCAGACCCAATATTTATATCAAAAATTTCAAGAAATTTTGTAACCACGCTAGTTCCACTTCTGTGCATCCCGCAAACCAAGTAAACTTTTTTTTTTAATTTCTTCATTTCAATTAATATTTTTTAAATTTAAAAACTTACCAGGCCGAATAACCACCATCTAATATTATTGATGATCCATTTATGTATTTCGATTTGTCGCTTAATAACAGTTCAATTATTCCGTATAAATCTTCAATTTTCATCATTCGACCAACGGGAATATGTTGAGAAAGTTTTTTTTTAAAAGTTTTAGGTTGATTGGTTTCTACCCCTCCATTTATAATACAATTTATGCTAAGTTTTTTTCCAAACATTGTTGCAAAATATTTAGTTAGTCCAACCACAGAAAATTTACTTGCAATATAAAATATATCTTTTGGAACATCATAAAGAAAGTGTTTAGGTGATTGAATAGAATATAAAGAAGAAAAATTTATAATACCTTTTGCTTTGATTGATCTTTCTATAAAATATTTATTAGTTAAATAAACAGAATAAACATTATTATGAAATATATTATTAAAATATGTCAAATCATCAGGAGTTTTTTTTCTTTTTGATTTAATATGATCGTTAACACCATGTAAGTTTATTAAATAAGAATGATCTCTGTGATCATGCATCAACTTTCTTACAACATTTGGATTTGTTAAATCATGTCCATATTTTAAATCTAGTTTTGTAACTGAAAAATTTGATTTAATTAAGTATTTGCAGATTTTTTTTCCTATCAGCCCTTCACTTCCAGTTATAATAATTTTCTTTTTCATTTTATGATATCCATTAACTTTTTCTCATTAATTCCCATATTGTTTACAATTTTCGATACGTCATTTTCTGAAATGAAATATTTATTGCCTAAATTGATAGATTTTATCATAGCATAATTCTTTTTTTTTAAAAATAACAAATTTAATTTTGAATAAATTGAACAATTTTCTAGATGATCCTCAATAACCAGTATTTTTTTATATTTTTTAAATCTATTGTAATATTTGGATAAATTTTTATTTTTTAAATATGAAAGGTTAAATAATTTAAATTTTTTTTGCAATCTTTCACTATTTTTAATAATTTTATAAATCTCGTTGCAAACAATACCATTAGAAATTAATAATATTTTACCTTTACCAATTAAAAAATTATTCGTAGATTTTTTATTATAGAAATTTATTTCTTGATGTGTTCTTGATATATATCTTACATAAAGTGATTTCTTAAAGTTATGCCTTTTGAGAACTTCGACCATTTCATTAATTGTGAAAGGAAAAAAAACCTCAAAATTTTTAAAATTTTCCAATATACTAATCTCATCTATTGATTGATGTGTAGGTCCATTTAAAGTTGATTGAATTCCACCCATACTTCCGATGAGAACACAACTACAATTATTATAATCTAAATCAATTTTAATAAATTCATAAGCTCTTGATAGGAGAAAATTTGAAAGAGCATGCACATAACATTTTCCACCCATTTTTGAAATCCCACTAGCGATACCGATCAAACTTTGTTCAGCAATCCCTACATCCAATATTTTTTTTTTTTTTAAATTTCTGATTGCTAGTAAATTTTCTGCAGTTAAGACAAAAGTATTTTTATCTTTTAACTTTTTATTTAAAAATTTTTCATACTCGTTCATAAATAAGTTTTTTCAAATTTAGTTATATCTTTGCTATCTTTATCTAAATACCAAAGTTCTTTTTTATTATTTATTTTCTTTACGCCATAATTTCTAATTGTATCTGCAATTATTATTGTAGGTTTTAAATTATTTATTTTATTAAAAGTTTTATGAATATTTAAATAGTTATGTCCATTACAATGCATTACCTGAAAACCCATTTTTTTAAGTAGTTGTGTTTGATTTTTTATGTTTATTACATTTGTAGTTTTTTCATTTGCTTGAAATTTATTTTTGTCTATGATTATTAACAAATTTTTTAGTTTCCATTGTAGACTGATAAAAAATGTTTCCCAAATTGAACCTTCATTTAACTCACCATCTCCTATCATAACTATTATTTTATTATTTTTCTTATGATTTAAATAATATTTTGCCATACCTGCGCCAACGGATAAACCATGCCCCAGGGCACCTGTTTGAAAATCAATAAATTTTATATTTTTATTGGGATGCCAATATGTATCTTTAGAAAAAAAAGTTTTTTTTGATATTATATTTTTATCAAAAAATATTGAGTATATGGCTGGGGCCGCATGGCCCTTGCTAAGTATAAACCTGTTTCTAAATTTATAATTATTAGTAAGATTGTATTTATAATAATAAAGATAAATTAAAATTTCTAAACACGAAAAGCATGAACCTACAAAGGAACCTTTTTTTTTAGTATATTCAATGATTATCTTACGTAAATCTGAAGATTTTTTCATCAGATATTTTTTTTTTGACTTAAATCTTTTCATCAAAAAAAATGTATAATATATGATAGTAAAATTACAATGTTTAAAAAAATATATTTGGTTGCTGAAATAGGCTGTAATCATATGGGTAACATGAAGATAGCTAAAAGATTAATTGATCAAGCAAAATTTTGTGGTGCAGATTTTGTAAAGTTTCAAAAAAGAGATAACAAAATATTATTTACAAAAAAAGAGTTTAATGCAAAACATCCCGTGCCTACAAATTCTTTTGGAAATACTTACGGTCAACATAGAGAATATTTAGAGTTTAATTTAAAACAACACAAAAATCTTATTTCATATTGTAGAAAAAAAAAATTAAACTATTCTTGTTCTGTTTGGGATATAAATTCTGCAAAGAAAATTTCTAAAATTTCTAAAAATTATATAAAAATTCCTTCGGCAACAAATTTAAATTTTGAAGTGTTGGATTTTTTGTCAACTAAATATAAAGGAGATATACATATTTCGACGGGCATGACATCCGCAAAAGAAGTCGATGAAATAATTAATTTTTTAAACAAAAGAAATTCTTTAAAAAGGGTTGTTTTATATTCTTGTACATCTTCTTATCCAGCAGAAATAAATGATGTAAAGCTATTTGATGTTTTAAACTTAAAAAAGAAATATGGGAAGTATTTAAAAGCTATAGGTTTTTCAGGTCATCACAGAGGACTTTCAATTGATAATGCCACCATTGCTCTTGGCGCAAGTTGGTTTGAGAGACACTTTACATTTGATAGAACCGCAAAAGGAACTGATCATGCTGCATCCTTAGAAACCGAAGGTTTGTCGAAACTAAGAGGAAGACTAGATGAAACTAATTTAGCATTACAATTTAAACCCAAAACAATTCTTAAAAATGAAAAATTTCAAAGAAGATATTTAAAAAAAATTAAAAGGTTAAATAACTAATTTTTTGATTTTTTTTCCTTTTATCTCACTTCTTAAGTTTTTAATTCCTTTTAAATTAATACTTTTTGCAATTTTATTAAATGAATCATAAATTTTGTTAAAATGTTTTTTTGTATGAGAGTATGATAAATTAATAATTCCATTCCACAAAATTCCATTTTTCAACATTTCTTGATGGATAAATGTTTTTACTAATAATGGATCTTCAGTTTTTATATTTAAAATTGACCTAGAACCATATCCAACTATTTTTAAAAAATTCAGATTGTTTAAAATAAAAATATTATTTATCTCTTTAATCATTTTATTTCCATTTTCATTTAACTTTTGGCAAACATTGTTTTTTTTGATAAATTCAATAGTTTTTATAGCTGCAGCAATGGAAAGGGTTTCTCCACCGAAGGTTGTATAAAAAAATGATTTTTTATTTAAAGATTTCATAATATTTCTTTTTCCTGCCAAAACAGAAATTGGCATACCGTTTGCGATAGCCTTAGAATAGCAAGCAAGATCTGCTTCTATGTTAAAGTATTTTTGAGCACCTCCCAAATTCAGCCTGAAACCCGTCCACATTTCATCAAAAATTAAAAGAACCTTCTTTTGTTTTGTAATTTTTCTAATTTTTTCTAGATAACCTCTTTCAGGCGGTTCAAAAATAACAGGCTCCATAATTAAAGCCGCTGTTTGATTATCTATAGAGTCTGCTATTTGTTCAAAATTATTATACTGAACTTTTTTTATAAATTTTTTATTAAATTGAGGCACTCCTCCATTTTTATTTAGTGCAATAGCATTCCAATCGTGCCATCCATGATAACCACAACTTATAATTTTTTCTTTTTGTGTAAAGTTCCTTGATGCTCTAATTGCTGCGGATGTTGAGTCAGCTCCAGTTTTGCTAAATCTAAACATATCCATATTTGGTAAGCATGTTTTGAGTTTTTCTGCCAATTTTATTTCTAATCTGTGAATTAAACTAAATATTATTCCTTTATTAAGTTGATCCTTAATAGCTCTGTTAACTTGTGGGTGATTATACCCAAGAATTATTGGACCAATACCCATGATAGTATCAATGAGAAGATTGTTCTCTAAATCTTTAACTATTGCTCCTTTTCCAGACTCAATAAAAATTGGAGAAAAATCCTCCGAAAATTGAGATGGTTTCTTTGCGGCCGTTTGTGCTAACTCTGGAATTAATTTTTCACCAATTATTTTAATTTTTTTTGTCTTATTTTTTATGAAATTTGTTTGTATTTTAATTTTCATATTTATTTTTAATTATATATTCTTATACTAGCATATAAATTTAATTAACAAAAAAATATAATTTACAAAAGCTATGTATAAAATTTTAAAAAATATTTTAAATCAAAAAGATATTGAATTTATAAGAAAAGATGTAATTGATAATCAATCCTTGAGTTATGAGTCAACTCAACAAGATACAACTAGCAATAAAGATAATCCAGTAACATATAAAGTTAAAAGAATAGATCATGCAGATATATCCAAATTAAAAGTTCTAACTTCAAAGTTACTTAATGAGAAATTAATAAATAAAATATATGATATATTTGGAAAATTTTATTTGATAAATAGAATGGAGCTTACAATTAATGGATTTAGTCCTGTAGTTCATAGAGATGGACAAACAATGGGTTGGAATAAAGCAGCATTAATAGATGGCAAAAAACTTTTTAGAATTATTCTTTATGCAAATCTATTTTATGAAGATTATATTATTAAGTTTAGTTATTTGAATTCAAGACCTTTTGAGCTGGTTAAATCCGAAGAAGGTTTTGCTAGGATAAATTATTATTTAGAACATTATCTAAAAAAAAAAATATTAAAAAAAATATTTATAAACCCAGGGGATTTTATTTTTTTTGATTATAACACTTGGCACAGTGCAAATTCTAATTTTAAATCAAAATTGGATGATTTTCAAAAAATTTATATTTCTGTTGACTTTTCAACAGACTTTGATACTGCAAAAAGATGTGTAAATTTTTTAAGTAATAAATTTAATATAAAAACAAGTTTGAACGATTTTGCGAATAAAGACTTATCAAAATTTTTAATTGAAAATAAAAAAATTGAAATTCTTAATTTATAGTTTTAGATTAATTTTTTTTAAAATTAAATATGGTTAAATACTACGCTGAAATTGGATTAAATCATCTAGGCGATCCAGGAGTTTGTTTTAAAATGATTAAAAAAGCAATTTTCGCTGGAGCTGATGGCGTGACTATTCAAATTTATCCAAAAAAGTACTACAACAACTCTAAACCTTTCAGAAGAGAATTAAGTAAAAATTTTTATCAAAAAATGTCAAAATATTTGAAAAGCAAAAAAATTACTTTTGGAGTGGCAGTCACTGATGTTGAGGTTGTAAAAAAATTTACTAATTTAAGAGTTGATTTTTGGAAAGTATTAAGTTTCGAGTTTTATAACAAAAATCTTATTAAAGAGTTATTAAAAACAAAAAAAAAAATTTATTTATCAACCGGAGTAGCATCTATGAAAGATATAAAAAAAATATCACTTGAATATAGAAAAATTGATTTCATACATACAACATTGAGCTCAAAAATTTATGATGCAAATTTAAAGGCTATTGATAGTATGAAAAAAGTCCTAAAAAATAAAAAAATATCTTTTACTTTGCATTCAAAAGAAGACAGCGTGATTATCCCTGCTATTTCTTTAGGTGCTGACCCAATCTTTTTTTATGTTAAAAATAATGACAAAAAATTTTATCCAGATGATATACATGCAATAAGACTTAATAAACTCAAAGAAAAAATAAATTTATGGAAAAAACTCGAAAATTCGTTAGGAAGTGGTTTAAAAAAGAGATTATCAATTCCTAAGTGGGTATATGTATGAAAGCAATAGTTTTAGGAGGAACGAAAGGCATAGGGAAGTCCATCGCAGACAATTTACAAAACATATGCGAAGATGTTGTTGCGGTTGGAACAAAAGATATTGATACAAGATCATTAGAAAGCGTTAATGAATTCATTAAAAAACATAATGAAACGGATGTACTGGTTTTAAATACAGGGGGACCACCAGATTTAAAATTTGAGAATATTGACGACAAAATTTGGTTAGAATATTTCAATAGTTTATTTCTATCTTTTTTAAACTTGGTTAAGAAAATTCATGTAAAAAAAGGAGGTTATATTTTTCTAATATCATCTTTTATAGTTAAGCAACCAGGAACAGATTTAATAATATCGAGTTCTATACGGTCTGGATTTGTCTCATTATTTAAGTCTCTTAGTAAAATTCGAAAAGAAAACAATGTAAGTTTTATAAATATTGCTCCAGGACCTACTAAAACTGACAGATTAGTAAACTTGGTTAAGAACGATAATATGACAATGGAAGAATTTTGTGAAACAATGCCAGCAAAGTTTGTACCCGAACCAAAAGAAATTGGTTTATTCGTTCAGTTTGTAGTTAAAAATAAAATAAAATCATTAAACGGTATAACTATTCCCTTTGACAGTGGCTTGTTAGAAAATATCTAATTTTAATAAAACAGATTAATGAAAAAAGCTTTCATAATTACTGCAAGAACTCCTTCACGCAGATTGCCTTCAAAAATAAAAAAAAAAATTTTTAAAAACAAAAGAACAATCGATTTAATAATTGAACGAGCAAAAAAAACAAATCTTCCAATAATTCTTGCAACAACAAAAAAAAAAGAGGATAATTTTTTGTGTAATTACGTTAAAAAAAAACATGATATTAAAGTTTTTAGAGGAGATTTCAGCAAGGTAAAAAGATGGTACCAATGTTTCAAAAAATATAAAATTAAAATTGCTTGTTTTATTGAAGGTGATGACCCTTTATTTAATTATAGATTTTATACCAAAGAGATAAATAAAAAAATAAATTACGAAATTATGACATATCCAAAAAATATTATTACAGGAATTTTTTTTCATATAATTACTTTTAAGGGTATTTATAAAATGTATAATTTTGCAAAAAAAAATGGATATAGAGATACAGAAATTATAGATCCATTTGTTAAAAAGGCAAAACTTAGAAAAAAAATAATTCGTTTAGAAAAGATTTTTAAAAATAAAAAAATCAGACTTACATTAGATTATCCCGAGGATTATACTTTAATTCAAAAAATTACAAAAAATCTTGGATATTTACCCGAGACTATTGATATAGTTAAATTTTTGATAAAAAATAAAAAAATGTCGAAAATAAATTTTTTTAGAGAAAGTGATTATTTGAATAATCAATCAAAAATCATACAGAGATGGAAAATAAGGTAAAATCAAAATTTTTTGCCTTTAAAATGACAATAAATTTTTACAAAAAATGATTATATGAAAAAAGAGGAATTTATTGAAATTCAAAAAAATCAAAAAATAAGTTTTATAAATTTATTGAAAATACTTAATAGTAGTGAGTTATTTTTAATAACTCTGCTTTTATTACTATCATTTTTTTCTATTTTTATAGAATTTTTAAGCATTTCATCTATACCTTTGATTTTTTCTTATTTGTTAGATTTTAGTCCGCAAATAAAAATTCTTGATAATATTTTTCTAATATTAGAGAAATATTCCTTAAATAATCTTAATTTTATAGTTTATTTTGTGATTTCTATTTTTTTCCTCAGATCTTTATTTCTGTATGTAATAAAAATTTTAGATTTTGTTGTTTATAAAAGAATTAGATTAAGAATTTCATCAAATTTGATTGAAAAATATTTAAATTCTAAAGTAGAAGAGATGCAAAAAGACACTGCAGCTACAAAAATATGGAAATTAGAAATTGTAAATATTTTTACTTCTGTAATTGATAGTATAATTAATCTCGTAAGAAATACTAGTTATGCTCTTGCAATATTAATTTTTCTTGCACTATTTTCTACGATAGATATTATTTTATTTTTTATCCCAATAATTTTACTTGTTTTATTATTTTATTTTATTTCTACAGAATATATAAAAAGAACTGGAAAATTATCAGATTTAGGGCGAAATAAAAAAATTAATTCGATTCAAAATATTATTAATGGGATTAAAGATATATTTATATTAAAAAAAAAAGAATTTTTTCTAAACGAATTCAAAGACGCTAACAAACAATTTGAAAAATTTATCCAAAAAAATATTATTATAACTAACATTCCAGTATATTTTATAGAATTTGTTGGAGTATTAGTTATTTGTTTATTCTTTATTAAATTTAATAGTTTATCACAAAGTCCCGAAAACACTGTCTCAGCATTAACGGTATTGGCATACGGAGGTATAAGGTTGATTGCAATTTCTAAAATAAACTTAGTTCATTTTAATAATTATAAAAGATATGCTTTTATCTTAGCAACAATTAAAAACGAGATAGAAAAAAAAATTTCCCCCATAAATTTAGATAAAATTATATATAATGAAAATGAGATTAAAGAAAATTTGATTGAAATAAAAAATCTTAATTTTGGCTATAATAATCAATTATTATTTAAAGATGTAAATTTAGTTTTTGAGAAAAATAAGATGTATGCACTTTTTGGTAAAAGTGGATCTGGCAAGTCAACTTTTCTAGATTTTTTATTAGGTATAAAAAATCCTATTGATGGACAAATAACAATAAACTGCAACAAAAATAAATTAGGTTATGTTCCGCAAGAATGTTATTTGTCTGATGGAACTATTAAAACAAATTTAGCTTTTGGGATTGAAGAAACTAAAATAGATCAAAATAAATTGTTATCATCAGCTAAAGAAGCTGAGATTTTAGATTTTATTAATTCATCGAGGCTTGGATTTGAAACGCCAATTTCGATATTTGGCTCAAATATATCTGTTGGTCAAAAACAGAGAATTGGCATAGCTAGGGCTCTGTATCATGATCCAAAAATTTTATTATTAGATGAACCAACAAGTTCATTAGATATTGAAACAGAAAAAAACTTTTTAAAGACACTTCAAAAAATTAAAAAAAATAGATTAATTATTATGACTACTCATAAAACTAATATTAAAGAATATATAGATTGTTCACTAGATTTAAAAAATAAATCGATTTATTTAAGAGATAATTCTTAAAAATCAAAATTGAATGAAAAAAAAAAAAATATTATTTATTTTAAATACTTATGGTTTTCAATCAACTGCACTAAATAAAAAAAAATCAATTAAAGAAAATTATAAAATTTTTAATTCAATAGATTTAAATTGGACAAATTATTTTTTTAATAATATAAAAAAAAATTTTACGTTACATAAAGACTATCCATATTTAAATACAAAAATTTTAAAAAAAATAAATTATTTAAATTACTTAAAAAAAAAAATTGATCAGATCAATCCTGATATAATTTTTTCAACTATGAATGATTCTAAAATTGATAATCTATTAAATAATTATAAAAATATTAAAAAAATTATATGGATATCATATAAAGTTGACACTTCTAAACTTATAAAATTAAAAAAAAATTATAATTATCTCATCTCAGGCAATCAAAGGGTACTTTCTTTAGCAAGAAAACTCAAATTTAAATCATTTAAAATGTTAATCTCTTCTCCAAATTTTAATAAATTAAAAAAAAGTGATTTTAAAAAAAGAAAAAATATAATTTTTTTTGCTGGATCTTTAGGTAGTGATTTTAATAAAAGATTGGAAACTCTTCTCTTTATATATAAAAAATTTAAATTAAAAGTTAGAATTAGAAATCTCGCAGAGAAGTATTATATTCTTAATAGTCTGAATTATATTTTAATAAAATTATTTCCTAGATTAGTTCAATACTTATATAAAACTAAATTATTACCAATTACAAATAAATTAAAATTTATAAATTATAATGAAGTTTTTGGAACACATATGTATAAGGAATTAAAAAAATATAGATTTTGCTTAAACATCCACTCAAATTTTGATGCTAACTTTAATATAAATGCTAGAGTTTATGAAGCGCTTTCTTGCGGGTGTTTATTGTTTACAGATGAAAACACTTATATGAGAAAGATTTTTAAAGGAAATAAACATGTTGTTTATTTTTCCTCAAAAGAAGAATTGTTAAAAAAATTAAGATATTATATGAATAATTTTGAAGAAAGTTTTAAAATTGCTAAGAATGGAAATAAGTTTTTTATTTCGCAGCACACTTCAAAAATCAGAATTAATGAATTTAAAAAAATAATAAAAATTATAAATAATGAATAAAAAAAGTATCAAATATTCAATTTTAATTCCAACCTTTAATAAAGCTGAATATTTACAACATACTATAAAAAGTATTTTAGATATTGATTACAAAAATTTCGAACTAATTATTTCTGATGATTTTTCTACAGATGAAACTCCAAAAATTTTGAATAAAATAAAAGATGAAAGGGTTAAAATTATTAGACCTCCATGTAAATTGACACAAACAAAAAATTATGAATTTTTACTAAATTATGCAAATGGTGATTGGATTACAATTTTAGGAGATGATGATGGAATTCTTCCTTATTTTTTTACAAAACTAGATTATTATATTGAAAAATTTAAAGATGTAGAAGCCATAAGTACAAAACCAGCGGTGTATTATTGGGACAATGTTGAAGATTTATATGGAAATAGAGTTTGTGATTATCAAAATTTTTTTGAAAAAGCAAAATTAGAAAATTCGAAACTCTCTTTGTTTTTTGCTTTATCAGGTTTAAAAAATAGAAATAATTTACCAATGATATATACAAGTGGACTTGTAAAAAAAAGTTTGATTGAAAAAATAAAAAAAAAGTCAAATAATTTTTTTTTTCATTCTGTCATACCAGATTATTACTCAATGATTGCTATTATGTATGAGACAGAAAAATATTTAAAGATTAATGAACCTTTGTTTTGGGTAGGGGCCTCTAAGTTTTCTACTGGGATAAGTACTCGAATTTATATAGAGTCAAAAAATGAAAACTATAGTTTCATTAACAAAAATTTAGAAATTAGTAAAAATATTTCAAGTAAGCTTCACAAAATTGGAATATCAAGTATATATTTTTTCGAATGTGTCTTAAAACATCCTTATATCAGTTATAAATGGCAGCAAAAATTAATTAAATATGTAGTATATTCCAGTTCTGAGATTATTTTTAATGAAATTTTTTCAAAAAATAAGTTTAGAATTAAAATAGACATAACAGAGCAAGAGTTTAA
>CACLJJ010000021.1 GCA_902607215.1 uncultured Pelagibacteraceae bacterium | reverse complement strand
CCAAGAGGTTTAGATGAAGATATTTCTAAATTTGCAAATAAATTTCCAAAAATTATTGGTGATTTAGAAACTTTGTTAACTGATAATAGAATTTTTAAACAACGAAATGTAGATATTGGAGTTGTCACAAAACAAGATGCTCTTGATTATTCTTTTTCTGGTGTAATGTTAAGAGGTTCTAACATTGCTTGGGATCTTAGAAAAGCACAACCTTACGACTGTTATGAACAGATGGATTTTAAAGTTCCAGTTGGAAAAAATGGCGATTGCTATGATCGTTACCTTTGTAGAATTGAAGAAATGAGAGAAAGTGTGAAGATTATAAATCAATGTTTGGATCAAATGCCCAAAGGACCAGTAAAATCTTTTGATGGTAAAATTACTCCGCCGCCAAAAAAAGCATTAAAAGATTCAATGGAAGCGCTAATTCATCACTTTAAATTATTTACCGAAGGATACAGGGTAGATAAAGATGAAATATATACAGCAGTCGAAGCTCCAAAAGGAGAATTTGGAGTATATTTAATTTCTGATGGATCAAGCAAACCATATAAATGTAAGATTAGAGCACCTGGATTTTCACATCTACAAGCAATGGATTATTTAATTAAAGGTCACATGTTGGCAGATGTTCCTGCTGTTTTAGGATCTTTAGATATTGTATTCGGAGAGATTGATAGATGAGTTTAAAAAAAGTAGCAAAAGATCAACCTGATAGTTTTGAGTTCAATTTAAAAAATATTGAAGCTGCAAAAAAAATAATTTCAAATTACCCCACGCAAAAACAACAAAGTGCTGTAATGGCACTTCTTTATATTGCTCAAAGACAGAATAATAACTGGATACCATTAGCTGCAATGAAATATATCGCTAAATTTTTAGATATGCCCTATATAAAAGTATACGAAGTTGCAACATTTTACTCAATGTATAATTTAGCTCCAGTAGGAAAATTCTTTTATCAAGTTTGTACAACAACACCATGTATGCTTAGAGGTGCATATAAACTAGTTGATGTGTGTAAATCAAAAATCTCTGAAAAAGAAAATGAATTGTCAAAAGATGGCAATTGTTCATGGACAGAAGTTGAATGTCTAGGTGCATGTGTTAATGCACCAATGATACAAATTAACGACAATTATTATGAAGATTTAGATAAAGAAAAAATAGAAAAGATAATAGACCAAACAATTAAAGGCGAAACCCCTAAAGACGGATCATATAGAGGTCGAGTTAATTCTGAACCAGAAAACAATAGAAAAACTTTAATGGAATTAAAAAATGCTTGAAGACAAAGACAGAATTTTTAAAAATCTTTATAACGATATGGGTGTTGACGTTTTATCATCGCAAAAAAGAGGAGACTGGCTAGATACTAAAGAGATTTGCTCAAAGGGTAGAGAGTGGATTATTAATGAAATTAAATCCTCAGAATTAAGAGGAAGAGGTGGGGCTGGTTTTCCAACTGGTCTAAAGTGGTCTTTTGTTCCTAAAGAAGTTAGTTCAAGACCTCATTATTTAGTGATTAATGCTGACGAGTCTGAACCAGGTACATGCAAAGATCGAGATATATTGAGATTTGAACCACATAAACTTATCGAAGGATGTTTAATTTCATCTTACGCAGTTAATGCGCATAAATGCTATATTTACATTAGAGGTGAATATTTTAATGAAGGAAAAAAACTTCAAAAAGCAATTGATGAAGCATATGAAAAAAAATTAATTGGTAAAAATGCATCTGGAACAACATGGGATTTAGATATTTATATTCACTACGGAGCAGGAGCTTATATATGTGGGGAAGAAACAGCCTTGTTAGAAAGCCTTGAAGGAAAAAAGGGCCAACCAAGATTAAAACCACCATTTCCAGCTCTAATAGGTTTGTATGGATGTCCCACTATAATTAACAATGTTGAAACTATTGCTGTTGTTCCAACAATTTTAAAAAGAGGTGCAAAATGGTTTTCTAATCTTGGAAAATCTAAAAACACTGGTACTAAAATTTTTTGTATTTCAGGCAACGTAAACAATCCATGTAACGTTGAAGAAGAAATGGGTATACCTTTAAAGGATTTAATCGAGAACCACGCAGGTGGAGTTATTGGTGGTTGGGAAAATTTAAAAGCAGTAATTCCTGGTGGATCTTCAATGCCTTTACTACCTAAAGAAACCTGTGAAACAATAACAATGGATTTTGATTCATTAATACAACAAAAAAGTGGTTTAGGAACTGCTGGAATAATAGTTATAAACAAAGATCAAGATATTATTAAATGTATGGCGAGAATAGCAAGATTTTATAAACATGAAAGTTGTGGTCAATGTACACCTTGTAGAGAAGGATCCGGATGGATGTGGCGTATGCTTGAAAGAATGACTAAAGGCGAAGCATCTAGAGAAGAAGTAGATATGTTGATGGATGTAACCAAACAAATTGAAGGTCATACAATTTGTGCATTTGGAGAAGGTTCTGCTTGGCCTGTTCAAGGATTATTAAGACACTTTAAAAAAGAAGTAATTAAACGAAACAATTTTAATCCTTTAGTTAATACAAATAAAAATATTCCATACTTAGTTGATCAACATTTACTGGAAAAGGAAAATGCTTAAGTTAAAAATTAACGATAAAGATATTGAACTCGAAGAAGGCTTAACTGTTTTGCAAGCTTGTGAACAAGCTGGTATTGAAATACCAAAATTTTGTTATCATGAAAAACTTTCAATAGCGGGAAATTGTAGAATGTGTTTGGTTGAAATAGAAAAATCACCTAAACCAATTGCATCTTGTGCCATGCCAGCAGCTGAAGGAATGAACATAAAAACAAATACTTCATTAGTAGAAAAAGCAAGAAAAGGAGTAATGGAATTTTTGTTAGCAAATCATCCATTAGACTGTCCAGTATGTGATCAAGGTGGTGAATGTGATTTACAGGATCAATCAATGTTATATGGGGTTGATAAATCAAGATTTAAGGAAAACAAAAGATTAGTTGTTGAAAAATATATGGGACCATTAATAAAAACACAAATGACCAGATGTATACATTGTACAAGATGTATTAGATTTGCAACAGAAGTAGCTGGAATAACTGAGCTAGGAGCAATAGGGCGTGGAGAAAATATGGAAATTACTACTTATTTAGAAAAATCAATGGAGTCAGAACTTTCAGCAAATGTAATAGATCTTTGTCCAGTTGGAGCTCTAACTTCAAAACCATATGTTTTTGAAGCAAGACCTTGGGAACTTAAAAAAACAGAAACAATCGACGTTATGGATGCTGTTGGCTCCAATATAAGAGTTGACACTTACGGGTGGGAAGTAAAAAGAATATTACCAAAAATTAATGAGGATATAAATGAAGAATGGATATCAGATAAAACTAGATATGCATGCGATGGATTAAAAAATCAAAGATTAGATACACCATATTTTAAAGAAAGTAATGAACTTAAAAAAATATCCTGGAAACGAGCTTATGAAATTATTGTAAAAAAAATTATTAACACATCTCCAGAAAAAATTGCAGGTTTAACTGGAGATTTAACCAATATGGAAACGATGTATATAGCTAAAGAATTTTTTGAAAAAACAATAAAGTCAAAAAATTTAGATTCCAGATCAAATCACGCTTATGTAAACATTAACGATAGATCCAATTATATATTTAATTCAAAAATAAACGGCATTGAACAAAGTGATCTAATAATTTTAGTAGGGACCAATCCTAGATACGAAGCAACAATTCTAAATGCTAGAATTAGAAAGGCATATTTAAAAAACAAAACTGAAATTTATTCAATTGGTGATTCTGGAAATCTTACTTATCCATACAAAACAATATCAAATAGCTCAAAAAACATTAAAGATATTTGTGAAAACAATCATGAAATTAGCAAAAAAATAATAAACGCAAAAAAACCAATTTTAATAATTGGTCAATCTGCCCTTAAATTACAATCTGCACAATATATTTTTGAAAGTATTAAAAAATTTTTAATCTCTAATAACAAAGTTACCGATGAATGGAACTCTTTAAACATCATTTCAGATAATGCATCAACCGTAGGAGGCTATGATTTAGATGTATTGAGTTCAAATAATGGAAAAAATAAAACTTTAGAAGAGATTCAAAAAAATAATTTTAAAATTATATTTTTGATCGGTCAAGATAATATAAATTTTAAAAAACAAGATGAATTTATTATTTACATAGGAAGTCATGGAGATAAAGGTGCTGAAATAGCTGATATAATATTACCTGGAGCAGCATATACAGAACAAGAAGCACACTATACAAATTTAGAAGGAAAAATACAAAAAGCATTTCAAGCCTCATATCCGCCTGGTGATGCAAAAGAAGATTGGAAAATATTAAATGATTTATCTGAGCTTCTTAAAAGAAAAAAAATTTTTAATAGTAAAAATGAATTGATTGATAGTTTGATGAATTACTTAAATTTAAAAAAGAATGTCAAAACTAATACAAACATTTATACACCTGAGTTTATCGAAGAAAAAATTAACTTAGATTTAAATGATTATTATTATTCAAATGTTATAGCCAGAGCATCAAAAACAATGTCTGAATGCAGAAATAACAAAACAAAATTAAAAAAAACAGGTACAGAAAATTAAATGCAGGAATATTTTTACTTACTTTTATCTGAGATTTATAAAATTTTATTTTTATTAGTTCCTGTTCTTGTTTCGATAGCTATGGTTGTATGGCTTGATAGAAGAGTATGGGCATTTGTTCAAAAAAGAAGAGGACCTAATGTAGTTGGACCTTTTGGACTTTTACAATCTTTAGCAGATGCTTTGAAATATATGTTCAAAGAAATTATTATTCCTGCCAGTTCTAATAAAATTATTTTTATTTTAGCGCCAATTGTGACAATGACTCTATCTCTAATTGCGTGGGCTGTTATTCCTTTTAGCGAAGATTTTGTATTATCAGATATTAATGTTGGAATTTTATATTTATTTGCTATTTCATCACTCGCTGTTTACGGAATTATAATGGGAGGTTGGGCCTCTAACTCTAAATATCCATTTTTAGGTTCAATTAGATCTGCTGCTCAAATGGTATCTTATGAGGTATCAATTGGTATTATTATAATTAACGTTTTGCTTTGTGTGGGATCTCTAAACTTAAGCGATATAGTTTTGGCACAAGAAAAAGTTTGGTTTATTATACCTTTGTTTCCAATGTTTGTTATATTTTTTATATCAGCATTAGCAGAAACAAACAGACCACCATTTGATTTACCCGAAGCTGAAGCAGAATTGGTTGCAGGTTATCAAACAGAATATTCAGGAATGATGTACGCTATGTTTTGGCTTGGTGAGTACGCAAACATATTATTAATGTGTTCAATAGGTTCTATTTTATTTCTAGGAGGATGGTTATCGCCAATTAATGTTTATCCATTTGACCTAATTCCCAGTCCAGTATGGTTAATTTTAAAAATTTTATTATTATTTATTCTTTTTGCTTTAGTAAAAGCGATAGTTCCTAGATATAGGTACGATCAACTAATGAGATTAGGTTGGAAAATTTTTCTTCCTTTTTCTTTGTTTTGGGTTGTGTTGACAGCGGGTTATTTACTTTATTTTAATTTATTACCGGTAATTTAATTATGAAAATAAGTAGAATTTTAAAAACAATTTTAATGGTTGATTTTCTGTCTGCTTTATTAATTGCAGTTAAAGAATTATTTAAATCAAAGAAAACAATTAATTATCCTTTCGAAAAAGGTAAAATTAGCCCAAGAGCTCGTGGAGAACACGCTCTTAGAAGATATCCTAATGGTGAAGAAAGATGCATAGGATGTAAACTTTGTGAAGCTATTTGTCCAGCACAAGCAATCACTATAGAGTCATTCGAAAGATCTGATGGAAGTAGAAAAACTACTAAATATGATATTGATATGTTGAAATGCATATATTGTGGCTTATGTGAGGAGTCATGTCCTGTTGATGCAATTGTTCAAGGACCAAATTTTGAATTCGCAACAGAAACTAGAGAAGAACTTTATTACAATAAGGAAAAATTGCTAGCAAATGGTGACAGATGGGAGAGCGTGTTAGCAGCAAATATTAAAGCTGATAATCCTTATAGATAATTAAATGATAGCGCACGCAATTTTTTTTTATATATTTTCATTTATTGCAGTTTTTGCTTCTATAATGCTAACTGTTTCAAAAAACACAGTACACTCAGTTTTTTTTTTAATACTAGATTTTATTAGTGTTTCATGTCTTTTTATTATGATAGGCGCTGAGTTTCTTGGAATGATAATGCTAATTGTCTACGTAGGTGCTGTAGCAGTTTTATTTTTATTTGTTGTTATGATGTTGAATGTTGTGGAACAAAAAAATACTTTGTTTAAATCATCTTCAGATTCAACATATATACCGATTGGTCTTTTAATTAGTTTAATAATTTTCTTCGAAATAATTATTGTGATTGGAGGATGGAAATATAAACCAGATTTATTAAATTCAATTTCTATGAATATTTCATCAGAATTAACGAATACACACGCACTTGGATATGTTCTATACACCGACTATATACACTTGTTTCAACTATCAGGGATGATCCTTCTTGTTGCCATGATAGGAGCTATTGTTTTAACCTTTAGAAAAAGAAGTGGATTAAAAAGACAAAGTTATTTCAAACAAATTAGCAGAGAAAGAGCTGAAGGCGTGGATCTAATTCATGTTGAAAGTAAAAAAGGAGTTAAAATTGATGTTTGAAATAGGACTTGGTCATTATTTAACTTTAGGCGCAATTATTTTTACCATTGGCATAGCTGGTATTTTTTTAAATAGAAAAAATATTATTGTAATTTTAATGAGCATCGAACTAATTTTACTTGCTGTAAATATTAACTTAGTTTCTTTTTCTATCTTTATTAACGATTTGGCTGGTCAAATATTTACACTCTTTATTTTAACTGTGGCTGCAGCTGAAGCTGCTATAGGTTTAGCAATAATTGTCGTTTATTACAGAAATTCAGGAACTATCAGAGTAGAAGAAATAGATAAACTTAAAGGTTAATATGGAATATTTTATTT
Organism: uncultured Pelagibacteraceae bacterium; assembly: GCA_902607215.1. Taxonomy (GTDB): domain Bacteria; phylum Pseudomonadota; class Alphaproteobacteria; order Pelagibacterales; family Pelagibacteraceae; genus Pelagibacter. Next base: position 5,195 of record CACLJJ010000021.1, on the reverse strand, counting down.
TATTTTTACCAGTGTTGGCAGCCAGTATTTCCGGATTTTTTGGAAAATTTATCGGCGACAGAAGTTCTGAGATAATTACAAGTTTATTTACCTCAGTATCGGCAATTTTATCAATTTTAGTTTTTTATAAAGTTATAGGGCAAGGTTATGAAAATAACATAATTATATCAACATGGATAAATTCGGGATCACTTAATGTTAATTGGTCAATTAAAATTGATTCTCTATCATCAGTGATGTTGGTAGTTGTTACTTTAATTTCCGCTTTAGTACATATTTATTCGATTGGATATATGTCACACGATCCACACAAACCAAGATTTATGGCTTATCTCTCTTTGTTTACATTTGCAATGTTAACTTTGGTTACATCTGATAATTTTTTACAATTATTTTTTGGTTGGGAAGGAGTTGGTTTATGTTCTTATTTTTTAATAGGTTTTTGGTTTAAAAAAGAAAGCGCAAATGTTGCTGCAATTAAAGCATTCATTGTTAATAGAGTCGGAGATTTTGGATTTGCATTAGGTATTTTTTTAATCTTTTATCTTTTTGGAACAATTAATTATGAAGAAGTTTTTCAACAAATACCTCAAATAACAAAAAAAGAAATTGTATTTTTAGGAATACATCTAAATGCAATAAATTCAATTTGTATATTACTTTTTATAGGGGCAATGGGAAAATCCGCTCAAATTTTTCTTCACACATGGTTACCCGATGCAATGGAGGGACCAACACCAGTATCCGCTTTAATTCATGCTGCTACAATGGTGACAGCGGGAGTATTTTTAGTTGTAAGATGTTCACCCATTTATGAATATTCTCAATTAGCTCAGTCTTTAATAACAATTGTAGGAATGACAACTGCTTTATTTGCTGCAAGCGTAGCTTTAGCTCAAAATGATATTAAAAAAATAATAGCATACTCAACATGTAGCCAACTTGGATACATGTTTTTTGCTGCAGGAGTTGGAGCTTATAATGTTGCTATGTTTCATTTATTTACTCATGCTTTTTTTAAAGCATTATTATTTTTGGGCGCTGGATCTGTAATTCATTCTTTTAAAGATGAACAAGATATTAATCAAATGGGTGGAGCTTGGAGGAGCCTTCCGTATACTTATACATTAATGGTTATAGGCACTTTAGCTTTAACTGGATTTCCTTTTTTATCTGGTTTTTATTCTAAAGATGCAATTATTGAGTTTGCTTATTTAAGAGGAAATTCAATTGGTTATTATGCTGCCACAATTGGAATTTTTACAGCATTACTAACTTCTATTTATTCTTGGCGATTAATTTTTAAGACCTTTCATGGTTCTTATAATAGTAAAAAATTAGATATTAAAACCATGCATGATTCACCGATGGTAATGATTTTACCCTTAGTAATTTTAGCTATAGGAGCAGTAGGTGCTGGCTATTTATTTAAAGACTTATTTATAGGACATGATGTTTCTTACGAATTTTGGGGTTCTTCAATTAAGTTTTTAGAACCTTTAAGTCGAAATCACCCACCAACATGGTTTATGTTTTTAACACCTATATTAGTTATAATATCAATACCTTTTTCATTTTACTTATTTGTAAAAAATAAAAATTTTGTAGAAGAAATAGTTAAAAGCAATCAACCATTGTATCTTTTCTTAAAAAACAAATGGTATTTTGATGAACTTTACGATTTTATATTTGTAAAACCTTTCAAAAAAGCTGGACATTTTTTTTGGAAAAGAATTGATGGAAACATCATCGACAGATTTGGACCAGACGGCATTTCAAAATTAATTAAATTGCTTTCATTAAAAGCTGTCAAATTTCAAAGCGGATATATATATCAATATGCATTTGTAATGTTAATTGGTTTTTCAATTTTACTAACTTTTTTAATAATTAAATAATGAATATACCAATACTCTCTTCACTAATTTTGTTACCGACAATAGGAGCTTTTTTTATATTTTTTGTAAAATCTAACAACAAAAGATACCAAAGCAGTAAATATGTAGCTTTATTTATTTCCTTAGCCAATTTTTTGTTATCATTATATCTTTGGTTTATATTTGATAACACAGTTTCAGAATTTCAATTTGTTGAGAATAGAGAATGGATACCTGGTTTTGTTAATTATAAAGTAGGGGTTGATGGAATTTCAATACTTTTTATAATTTTAACAACATTTATTACATCTTTGTGCATTATTTCTGTAAATAGTACGATTAAAAACCGTCTTAAAGATTTTTTAGTAGCTATTCTTTTAATGGAAACATTGATGATAGGTGTTTTTTGCTCTTTAGATTTACTAGTTTTTTATCTTTTTTTTGAAGGTGGTTTAATTCCTATGTTTTTAATAATTGGTATTTGGGGCGGTGAAAGAAGAGTTTATTCGGCTTTCAAATTTTTTCTATATACACTTTTAGGATCAGTTTTAATGTTAGTAGCAATAATTTCAATTTATTGGATGACAGGAACAACTGATGTAGAAAAACTTTACGAAATAGGAATTGATACAAAATATCAAAATTTACTATGGTTGGCTTTTTTTACTTCATTTGCAGTAAAAACTCCAATGTGGCCAGTACACACGTGGTTACCCGACGCACATGTTGAGGCGCCAACAGCAGGATCTGTTCTGCTGGCAGCTATAATTTTAAAAATGGCTGGATATGGCTTTATTAGATTTTCTCTAGGTTTATTTCCAGTGGCATCAGAATACTTTATACCATTAATATATTTATTAAGTTTAGTAGCTATTATTTATACTTCTCTTGTAGCCTTAATGCAGGAAGATATGAAAAAATTGATAGCCTACTCTTCAGTTGCACATATGGGCTTTGTAACATTAGGAATTTTTACAATGACACAACAAGGTATCGAAGGAAGTATATTCCAAATGATTAGTCACGGTTTAGTTTCAGCTGCGTTATTTTTATCAGTTGGGGTAATTTACGAAAGAATGCATACGAGATTAATTAGCAGATACGGTGGCATTGTTTCAATTATGCCAAAGTACGCAGTAGTACTTATGATATTTACTTTAGGAGCTATTGGTTTACCAGGTACGAGTGGATTTATTGGAGAATTTTTAATTTTAATAGGCACTTTTAAAAAAAATTTCTTAGTAGCAACTATAGCAAGTCTAGGAGTTATTTTGGCAGCAGCATACATGTTGTGGTTATATAAGAGAGTAATATTTGGAAAATTAATTAATAATGATCTTAAAAAAATGGTTGACTTAAAAAAATCTGAAATATTTATACTTTGGAGCTTAGCAATACCAACTCTTTTATTTGGGTTTTATCCGGAGCCATTAATCAATACTATTGAAGTTTCTGTAACCAATTTGATTGATACATACAACTTAAATATAGAAATTTATTTAGCTAAAAATAACTAATGATAGATTTAAACTTAATATCTCCAGAAATTTTTATTTCCTTAAGCTTAATGTTTTTATTGATAGTTGGAGTTTACAAAAAAAATAGCTCAAACTTTATTTATAATTTAACTATTTTATCCTTATTTGTTTTATTAGCTTTAATTTTAAATTTATCTCACATTGAAGAAGCTTTTATTTTTGATCAAAGTTATAAAATAGATGACTTATCTACTTTTATGAAAATTTTGACAGTGATATCCGCTATCTTTGTAATGCTTACATCTTCAAAATATTTAAAATTAACAAAAATTTTTAAAATTGAATACCCAGTTTTAGTTTTAAGTTCAATTCTTGGTATGATGGTTATGATTAGTTCTAATGATTTAATAGTTTTTTATATGGGTTTAGAACTTCAATCTTTATCACTTTATGTATTGGCATCTTTTAATAGAGATAATCTTCTATCTACAGAATCTGGATTAAAATATTTTATTTTAAGCGCTTTATCATCAGGAATATTACTTTATGGATTTTCTTTAATTTATGGCTTTTCGGGTTCTACAAATTTTAATGAAATATCAATAAATATATCTGATTTTCAATATGGACTTACATTTGGTATAGTTTTTATTTTAGTTGGTTTAGCTTTTAAAATCTCAGCTGTACCATTTCACATGTGGGCTCCAGATGTATATCAGGGCTCACCAACGTCTGTAACAATATTTTTTGCTATTTTGCCAAAAATAGCTGCCTTAACTGTTTTTATAAGATTTTTATACGTCCCATTTGTTAATATGATTGATCAATGGCAAATGATAGTAATATTTTTGTCTATAGCCTCTATGGCCTTTGGTGCTGTTGCTGCAATTGGACAAAAAAATTTAAAAAGACTTGTTGCCTATAGTTCTATTAGTCATATGGGTTATGCTTTAGCTGGTTTAACAACTGTAACGAATGAAGGCATTCAAAGTTCAATTATTTATATGTCAATATATTTAGTTATGAATCTAGCACTATTTAGCTGTATTTTTATGATGAGAAGAAATGAAAATTATTTTGAAAATATAGATGATTTGTCAGGTTTATCTAAAAATCACCCAATTTTATCTTTCGCAATGCTAATAATATTATTTTCTTTAGCAGGAATACCTCCATTAGCAGGATTTTTTGCTAAATTTTATATTTTTAAGGCTGTAATAGAACAATCAATGTATTTTTTAGCAATTGTTGGATTGTTATCAACAGTTATAGCTGCTTTTTACTATCTAAGAATTATTAAGATTATCTATTTTGATCCAGAAAAAGAAAAATATGACACAGATCATCATATAGGGTTAAAAATATCTTTATTATTATCAACTGTATTTATTTTGATTTATTTTATTTATCCAAACAGCCTTATAGATCTAGTTTCAAAAATAAATATTATTTGATGAAACTCAAAAGATATGAATTTAAGCGGGTAAAAAGCACAAATAATATAGCAATTAGAAAAATTAGATCCGGGATTAATAATGGTATAGTTATCACCGAAACTCAAACAAAAGGACGTGGTCAATATGGGAAAAAATGGATTTCATTTAAGGGCAATTTATTAATGACCATCTTTTTTGAAATAAATACCAATATATCGATTAGAAGCATGACATTAAAAAATTGCCAAATAATTAAAAAATCAGTACAAAAATTTACAAAAAAAAAGATAAAAATTAAACCACCAAATGACCTATTAATAAATAAAGAAAAAATATGTGGTATTTTGCAAGAAACTTTTTTTAAAAACAAAAAAAAATTTTTAGTTATTGGAATTGGATTAAAT
>CACLJJ010000020.1 GCA_902607215.1 uncultured Pelagibacteraceae bacterium | reverse complement strand
CTAATTCTAAAGTTAAAATAGTAAGTAATGGAAAACATCTGTGTAGTATTGAGTGTGCAGATGATGTAAATAACGCTATTAGAGAACATATAAAAAATGACTAAACTTAAGCAATATAAGATGTTTATAGATGGAGAGTGGGTAGATTCTGATACTAAAAAAATATTTCAAACATTAAATCCAGAAAACAATGAACCATGGGCAGAAGTCCCTGAGGCAAGTGAAAAAGATGTAGATAAAGCAGTAAAAGCTGCACAAAAAGCATTCGAAGGAAAGTGGCCAAATTTATTTCCAAGAGAAAGAGCAAAATATTTAAAAGCTATTGCCAATCAATTAAGAGAAAACTCAGAGCTTCTTGGAAAAGTTGAAACTGTTGATACTGGAAAATTATTTAAGGAAACTAAAACTCAAGCAAATTATATAGCTGAATACTATGATTACTACGCAGGTTTAGCTGACAAAGTTGAAGGAACAGTTTTACCAATTGATAAAGCTAATATGCAAGTGATAACTACTAGAGTTCCTATTGGAGTTGTAGCAGCAATTATTCCTTGGAATTCTCAAATGTTATTAACAGCTGTAAAATTAGCACCAGCACTTGCAATGGGAAACACGATAGTAATAAAATCTTCTGAATTAGCTCCAGCAACATTATTTGAATTTGCAAAATTAATAGAAAAAACTGGAATTCCTAAAGGCGTAGTAAATATTGTTTCTGGTTTTGGAGAACCATGTGGAAAAGCCCTAACATCACATAATTTAGTAGAAAGAGTAGCTTTTACAGGTGGACCTGAAACGGCCAGACATATTATAAAAAATTCTGCGGAAAATTTATCTGAGGTAAGTCTTGAGCTTGGAGGTAAAAGTCCTGTTGCTGTTTTTGAAGACGCAGATCAAGAAAATGCTTTAAATGGAATTACAGCTGGAATTTTTGGTGCAAGTGGACAGAGCTGTATAGCTGGATCAAGATTATATATACAAAATAGCATTTATGAAAATTTTTTAGAAAAAATTGTAAATAGAGCAAATAAAATTAAATTAGGTCCTCCAATGGAACCAAATACTCAAATGGGTCCTTTAAGTAGTTTAAAACAATTAGAAATCATTGAAAAAAATATTAAACTTACTTTAGATCAAGGTGGAAAACTCAAATGTGGTGGTAAAAGACATAGCATGTCTAATAAAGGATATTATTTTCCACCTACTGTAATTGAATGTGAGAATCACAATTTACCAACAGCAGAAAATGAGTTATTTGGACCTATTCTTTCTGTAATGAAATTTAGCGATGAGCAAGAAGTAATAAATAAAATGAATGATAATCAGTATGGATTATCTTCTGGAGTTTATACAAAAGATCTTAACAGAGGTTTAAGAGTTTCAAGCGCAATACGTGCAGGCATTACATTCGTGAATACTTATAGATTAATTTCACCAGCAGCTCCTTTTGGAGGAATGAAAGATAGTGGTTATGGAAAAGAGGCAGGAATTGAGTCTATTAAAGATTATACCAGAATTAAAACGACTTGGTTCAACACATCCGATAAACCTATGGATGACCCCTTTACAATGGGCTAAATAAGTAAAATTCCAACCATAATTTCAGTCTTTTGCTCCAAAAAAAAGAAATTACTTATTGAAAATTCTATCTAATAGGATTTAATTTAATCTTTATAAATTGTTAACAATCTGAGGGGAATATGGCAAAAACAAATAAAAATACGGGGATAATTATTGCTGTTATAATTTTAATTATAGCAGTAGCATTATATCTCACTCAAAAAAAACCAACTACAAAAGTTGGTGAAAAACAAGACGTTAAAGTTGGAATTATTTTAGGATTTACTGGACCAATTGAATCTTTAACTCCTGCTATGGCTGCTTCTGCAGAACTAGCTTTTAAAGAAGCTTCAGATTCAGGTTCTTTGTTGAATGGTTCAACAATAACACCAATGAGAGCAGATTCAACTTGTGTGGATTCAGCAGCGGCACAATCAGCTGCAGAAGGTCTTGTATCACAAGGTATAGCGGCAATTATGGGCGCAGATTGCTCTGGTGTGACTGGTGCTATTGCTACCAACGTTGCAGTACCAAAAGGAATAGTAATGATTTCTCCATCCGCAACATCTCCAGGATTAACTACTTTAGATGATAAAGGGTATTTCTTTAGAACTGCTCCATCGGATGCAAGGGGTGGTCAAATCCTAGCTGACATAACTAAGGACAAAGGAATCAAAAATGTTGCAGTAACCTACACTAATAATGACTACGGAAAAGGCTTAGCAGATGTCTACGCTGCGGAAGCTAAAGCACTTGGAATAAACGTTACTATTGTAGAATCTCATGAAGATGGTAAAGCTGACTACTCATCTGAAGTAGCTACACTTGCTTCAGCAGGTGGTGATGCTGTAGCTGTGATCGGTTATTTAGATCAAGGAGGAAAAGGTATCATTCGGGGCGCTCTTGATTCAGGAGCATTTGATACTTTTATTTTATCAGATGGTATGATCGGTGACTCATTAACTGATGAATTTGGAGATAGTTTAAATAAATCTTTTGGTTCATTACCAGGATCAACTGGAAAGGGTGCTAGCGTATTTACTGAGGTAGCAAAGGCTGCGGGAATAGACTCTTCTGGTCCTTACACTTCAGAATCTTACGATGCCGCTGCTTTACTAGTTTTAGCTATGCAAGCAGGTGGTTCAGCTGACAGAGCTTCTATTCAAAAAAATGTAATGTCTGTTGCAAATGTACCTGGTATGAAAATTTATCCAGGTGAACTAAAAAAAGCTCTTGATCTTCTTGCTCAAGGAAAATCGGTGAATTATGAAGGTGCTTCTGGTGTTGAGTTTACAGAAGTTGGAGAAGCATTTGGTTCTTTCTTAGAAAAAGAAATTACAGGTGGTAAATTCAAAACTAAAAAACAAAGATAATATTTTATTTTAAAACCTCAGCGGTGAAAACTGCTGAGGTTTTTTTTATTTTTTGCTTAATATGTCTGCTCTAAAAGTCAAATAAACTATTAAAACTAAAAATGGAATACATAGTAAGTTCATAGTTGTCCAGCTAGTTAAACTTAGTAATATACCTGCCGATAAACTTGCTAATGCCATTGTAGAGAATACAATCAAATCATTAATTCCTTGTACTCTAAATTTCTCTTCTTCTTTATAAGTTAAAACAACTAAACTAGTTCCAGAAATAAATAAAAAATTCCACCCTAATCCTAAAAATATTAGAGCTACCATATAATTTACATATGTTTGTTCAAATAAACTTAAGATTATTGTTACGACAAAAAACAAAACTCCTATATACATTATATTACTATGTCCAAACTTTTTAATTAAATGTCCTGTAATTAATGATGGAAGAAACATAGCTACTAGATGAAATTGAAGAACTAAGCCTGTTTTTTCTAAACTCATTTTTTCCATCACATGCATACTTAAGGGTGTTGCGGTCATTAAAAATGACATTACAGCATAAGCAAATGCAGCAGCAATTATTGCTTGCAAAAACCTTGGTTGAAAAATTATTTCCAACGATCCACGTCCACTGTCCTTATTATTAAAATCTATTTTTATTTTTTCATTATTTTTATAAAAAAATAAAAATATTGCTGGCATAAAAGTAAATGTAGCGAGCAAAAGGTAAGAGCCAACATATAAATGATCAGGGATAAGATTTTTTGTATAATTCGCTAAAGTTATACCTAAAAAGGATGAAACGATTCCAGCTAACATTAAAGTAGAGATGGCTTTTGGTACTTTTTCTTTCTCTACACTTTCTGCTGCTGCAAAACGATATTGATGAGCAAAAGCTATCCCCAAACCAAGAATTAAATGTGAGATGCAAAATAAAATAAAGTTTTGTTGAATAATAGCTAAAGTACCTAGTAAACAAGTCGCTGAACTTACTAAAGCTCCAAAAATAAAACCTAACCTTCGGCCTATTTTGTCCATAATTTTTGCTGCTAAAATAGTAAAAATTGCGGTGCCAACAACTGATAAAGCTGTAGGCAATGTTGATAAAGACTTTATAGAAGTAATTTGTGACCCGATAATTCCACTTAAAAAAACTGTAATAATATTAGCTGTATATGCAAAAACCTGACTGATGGTTAATAAACTAAGATTTTTATTCATTGATGAACTCAATTAAACTTTCTGCTACTTCATTCGGTGCCTCAATTAAAAAAGAATGTTTATATTTCGGTAAGATTACTAATTTAGAATCTTTTATTTCATTAGCCATAATTTCATTATGCTTTGGACTACAACCTCCGTCATGTTCTCCTGTCAAAAGCAAACATGGTTTGGAAATATTCTTTAACCATGGAAACATCTCCGTTTTTGCATATATTTTAAAAACATTAAGAAAGACTTCTGGGTCAGTGTTTACAACTTGTTTTAATCTTCTCTCAACTAAATCAAGATTGTTTTTAATAAATTCATCAGTAAACCACCTGTTGGTTAAAGTTTGTAATGTTTTCTCAATACCATTTTTTTCCATTTCATGAATTACATTCCATACTTTTTTAGAATCCTCTCCAGATCTTCCAGCTACAGTGGATAATAAACCTACTGAAATTGTATGTTCGGGAAACTTTAAAGCATAAGCAGGTGCTATCATGCCTCCTAAAGAATGTCCTACAAAATGTGCCTTTTTAAATTTAGTTTTTTCTCTAATTCTTTCAAGATCAAGAACTAATTCGTCTAAAGTAAAATTTTTATGTGTTACTGGAGATTTTCCATGACCACGAAGATCATAAGTTACTACGCTAAAATGTTTTGATAATTCTGGAACCATAAATCTCCAAGCATCTTCTGCTGCACCTATTCCGTGTGTTAAAAATAAAGGTGTGCCTGATCCAGTTATTGAATAATGACAATCTACAGCAGAAATTGTCATTACTTATGCTACTTGAGTATTAAATTTTTTAAAATGAGGTATTACTTCTTCGCTTATACGATGCATTGACTCAATCATTTCATTTTGACTTTGTCCAAAGCCAGCACTTACTATTATTTCATCAACTCCCGCTTCTGCATAAACGCTTAATTTATCAATCATTTCATTTGTTGGACATATTAATAAGTTTTCTGTCATTTCTTCTAAACTTTGTTTTCTATTCAATGGTTCTATTTCACCTTTTTTAACTTTTCCCGGACCAGTAAACATATTGTCAAAGCGTTTATAATATCCGTATGCTAATTTATTTTTTTCTTTTGCATCAGTTACATCTTTTGCAGCAAAAGCCATTCTTTGCATAGAAAGTTTTAATAATTTACCTTCTTCACCTAATTTTGTGCAACCTTCTTTAAAAGCATTTACTCTTTGTTTTAATAATTCTTTTGTTCCAGACAAGACAGTTGATTGCACATGAAAACCTCTTGTAGCTGCATTTTTAATACTATTGAGATCCATTGCAGCAATCATAATTGGTACTGGGTTGCTTATGGGTCTTGGCATTATTGTGATTGGTTCAAAGTTATAATATTTGCCTTTATATGAAACTTCTTTTTCTTTTAATAATAATTGAAGAACTTCTAAAGACTCAATAAATTTTTCTTTAGATTGGTCTTTTGGAGTTCCTAGTCTTTTCATTTCCCACGCAAAAGCTCCACGACCTACTCCAAGAATTAATCTGCCCTCTGTTAAAATATCTACAGTAGCAACTTCACCTGCATAAGTTCTCATATCGTGTAAAGGAAGAACTGCAACACTAGTTGAAATTTTAATATCTTTTGTCAAAGTTGCAATCTTAACCGCCATCTGCAATGGAGAAGGCATCATTAAAAGATTTACCAAATGATGTTCGGGAATTGAAACTGTTTTGTAACCAAGTTTTTCTGCTAAGACTGCTTGATCAATCATATTTTGAAAATGAACTTTTGATCCAATTGATGGATCGGGCATATAGCTTGTCAAAAAATGATTAAAATCCATAACTTAACTATACTATTATTAATTTAATTTAAAAAATGTATTTATCTGCAAGATAAAATATAAGGCCTAGTGCTATACCCATTAATATATAGTACATGTAAAAGTCTATTTTATATTGATTTTTTCTGGAATAATTCCTTTTGGACGATATCTCATTATTAATAATAGTCCAATCCCCATCATTAAAAATCTAAAATAAGGAACGCTATCGATTAAATGTAATTTAAATGCATTTGTATCAGCAAGACCAGATGTAAATAAATTAATTAAAAACAATGCAATTGGAGCTGCCTCAATCCATAAAAACCAAACAGCAAAACCTCCTAAAATTGCTCCAAAGTTATTACCACTTCCTCCCACAATAACCATAACCCAAATTAGAAATGTATATCTCATTGGTCTATAACTTCCTGGTGTAAATAAACCATCATGAGTAACCATCATAGCTCCCGCAATACCTACTACTGCTGAACCTAATATAAAAATCAACAAGTGCTCTTTAACAACATTTTTTCCCATTGCGTTTGCAGCTTCTTCATTATCTCTTATTGCTCTCATCATCCGTCCCCAAGGAGAATAAAGAGCTTTTTGAGTAATAATTAATAAAATTATTACGACTATTAAAAACAAAATAGCAAAACAAAGTTTTACATATACTGATGAAGCGTCAATGACTAGTTGATTTAAAACATCTTGTTTCTCTGCAACAGAATTAATTAATTTTAATTTTCCTAAATTAAATTTTTCAACTAAATCTATAAACCATGGAGTATTTTGAAGATCTACTTCGTAAGGTACTGGTCTTTTAAGACCAATAACATTTTTAACTCCTCTTGATAACCAATCTTCATGTTTAATGACTGCAATAACAATTTCTGAAATTAATAATGTTGCAATTGCAAGGTAGTCAGCTCTTAATCCAAGGGCAACCTTTCCAACAACGTATGCCAACCCTGCGGCAAAAAAACCCCCAACTATCCAAGAGAATAAAATTGGCATCCCAAGTCCGCCAAGAAATCCTGTTTTAGCTGGATCTACTGCTTCTATGTGTTCTATTCCTGGTCCAGATACTAGTCTTAATAAAACTAGACCAATTATAATTAAGGATACAATTACATAGTTTCTTTTTTTTGATTTTGGAAATTTTTTTAAAATATATCTTATAGAAAATATCATCCCTACTATTATGAAAAAACATACGACTATATTTATTCCTCCAGCTGACCATGCTTCCTCAACTGGTGCTACAGAAACTAAAACGGCAGCCAGTCCACCGAGAGCAGTATATCCCATGACTCCAAAATTGATCAGTCCTGCATAACCCCATTGTATATTTGCCCCCATTGTCATAACTGCTGAAATTAAACAAAAATTTAATATTGATAGAGCAATAGCCCAAGATTGAAATACACCCACTAAGATTATTAATAAAATCATAATTGAGTAAGCAACAATTACATTTGTGTATTGTCTCATAATACTCTTCCTTTAAAAATCCCTGTTGGTCTAAATAATAATACAATTACTAAAATAGAAAATGAGACAGCAAACTTATAATCTGTGGACAATAATTGTACTAATGAATCTGGTTCTAAAGCATCTGGAAGAACATAGGTGAAAAATTTTTTATAAGCATACGTAATAAATATTTCTGCAAAAGCTATTACATAGCCACCTAGAAATGCTCCAAATGGATTGCCAATCCCACCGACTATGGCCGCAGCAAAAATAGGCAACATGTTGTTAAAATAGGTAAAAGGTTTAAAACTTTTATCTAGTCCATAAAGTACACCGCCTATTGTTGCCAAAATTCCTGCAATAATCCATGTGATCATTACTACCCTTTTTGGATCAATGCCTGAAAGCAAAGCTAAATCCTCATTGTCAGAATAAGCTCGCATACTTTTTCCGGTCTTTGTTTTATTTAAAAACCAAAATAAAATTGAAACTACTATAACCGTTACTACCAATGTAATGACTTGTGTGGATTTAATCGCCAATCCTTCATTTAATCCTGTCATTTCTTTAAATTCCACAGCTTTTAAAATGAATCTTTCGCCATCAAAAAACCTTCTGTCAAAAGGACCTATAATAATTCTAACAATTGCTTGTGTAACAAACATTACTCCAATACTTACCATTGCAAGCTGCACCGGTGGGCTTTTCTTAATTCTGTAATAACTAAAAACTAATTTATCAATTGTAAGCATATACAAAATCATAAAAATAATTGCAAAAGGGATAGCAATTAAAGCTGTTGGCAAAATCCCTAAGGAAATTCCAATAGATTGAAAATACCAAGTAAAAAGAATTGCAATCATAGTTCCGAATGACATCATGTCTCCAGTTGCAAAGTTTGCAAATCTTAAGATGCCGTAGATTAACGTTACAAATATTGCACCTATTGCTAATTGCGAACCATAAGCTAGTGCAGGTACAAAAATATAGTTAAGCAAAAGTACTATAGCATTTATAAAGTCCATATTAAGCTCCTAAAAAAGATCTCCTTACTTCAGGATCGTTCAATAACTCTTTTCCTGTGCCTTCAAATTTATTTTCACCAGTTACTAAAACATATCCTCTGTCTGAAATGTTCAAGGCTTGTTTAGCATTTTGTTCAACCATAATAATTGCAACATTGGTTTTTTTAACTTTTAATATATGATTAAATAACTCATCCATTACTATTGGGGAGACACCAGCTGTTGGCTCGTCTAACATTAATACTGAAGGTTTGGTCATTAATGCTCTTCCTAAAGCTACTTGCTGTCTTTGCCCTCCAGATAGTTCTCCAACAAATTGGGTTTTTTTTTCGTTTAATATTGGAAACAATTCATAAATCTCCTCTATAATATTATCTAGATCTTCGTTTCTTAAATAGGCTCCTATTTCTAAATTTTCTCTAACAGTTAATCCTGTAAAGACATTTCTAGTTTGAGGTACAAAAGAAATTCCCTTTCTAACTCTGTCTTGAGGAGATAGACTTGATATATCATGTCCATCGATTGTAACAGTTCCTGATTTAAGATTAAGTAAACCTAACATTGCTTTCATAGCAGTTGATTTTCCAGCGCCATTAGGTCCTAAGATCGCAACAATCTCCCCTTTGTTAACATTAACAGTACACGAAGTAATTATGTCTGCGCCTCCATATCCTCCTGTCATTCCTTTTCCTTCAAAAAAAACCATTAATTATTTTCTCCTTTAGCTTTTGATCCACGTCCTAAGTAACTTTCAATAACTTTTTCATTTTTTTTAACTTCATCAGAACTTCCTTGGAATAAAACTGAACCTTCTGCCATTACAATTACTGGATCACATAAACGACTTATAAAATCCATGTCATGTTCAATCATACAAAATGTATAACCTTTTTCTTTATTTAATCTTTCGATTGAAGTTCCAATATCTTTTAGCAATGTTCGATTAACTCCGGCTCCTACCTCATCTAACAAAACTAATTTTGCATCTACCATCATGGTTCTGCCAAGTTCTAAAAGTTTTTTTTGTCCTCCTGATAGATTTCCTGCCAATTCATTTGCTAAATGTTTTAGATTTAAAAATTCTATAACTTCGTAAGCTTTAGTTCTCACTTGTTCTTCTTCTTTTTTTACCAAACCTGGTTTTAATAATGCATTAACAATATTCTCTCCTGATTGATTTCCAGGAACCATCATTAAATTTTCAAGAACAGTCAGATTGGTAAATTCATGTGCAATTTGAAAAGTTCTAAGTAAACCTTTTGAAAATAATTCATAAGAAGGAACATCTGTAATATTTTCGTTATTAAATATAACTGTTCCTTTTGAAGTTTTTAAATTCCCAGCAATTAAGTTAAATAAAGTTGTTTTGCCAGAACCATTAGGGCCAATGATGCCTGTAATAGAACCTTTTTTGATTTTTAAAGAACAATCAGATACAGCGGCCAAACCTCCAAAATATTTTGAAAGATTATCTATTTGCAGAATGTTTGAATCTGACTGCATAGAAAATTATACTTTGTTTAATCTTTTAAGAATACTATTTAATGTTTTTTCAGTTGCTCTATAGAAGCCAGCTTTTCTTAGCTCTTTAACTCCTTGTTGATTAAGTCCTCTTGGAGTTTGAGATTCTTTTACTAAGTGTTTTAAATCTTTATTAGAATTAACAACAGCATCTTCAGATAATGCTACAAAAAGTGAAGTAATGTATTTTTGAGCATCATTTCTTTGAACTCCCCGTTTAACTAACCAATTAGACATGGTGCTTAACAATTCGTAAAATGGAGCCATCATTCCTGAAGTGGCCCAAAAATTGTTGGATAACTTTTCATTTTTAATTTCAACTGTTGTGCCAAGTTTGTCAAAAAAGTTTTTAACTTGTTTGTTTGGTGGGCAAATTGGAACAGGTCCCTTTTTTAAAGAAATTGGTGGAAGAGGAATAGCTCTTACGATTTTTGCTTTTACTTTAATAGCTTTTTTTAATTGAGGCAATGTCATCGTTGAAATAAAGCTAACAACAGTTTGACTAGATCTAAACTTTAAATTTTTAATAATTTTTTGACCTACGGGTGGAGTAACTGCCAAAAAAACCCAATTGCAAGAATTAACTATTTCTTGATTATTTTTTGCAATAGAAACTTTTCTAAATTGCCTTTTAAGTTTTCTGGCAATGTTCTTATTTCTAGAAGACAAAAGTATCTTTTTAAAAGATATTTTCGATCTGCAGATACCTGTAACTACTGAAGATGTTATTTTGCCTGTTCCTATAAATCCTAATTTCATTTTATCTGCAATATAAACGACTTAGTTTGTTGTTCCAGTAATTTTAAGATTAATTACTAAAAAAAGAACCTCTTATTCTAAGTAATTCTCTACTTAAATTTTTGTTTTCTTTAAATGGTTTTCTACCATGAAGCCAGAAATAGTTATTTGCTAGAACTACTGAACCTAATGGTAAATCAGTAATAACCTTATTTTTACTTTCTTCTAATGCATCTGATAATCTTTGAAGGAAATTGCCTTGTTCCATATTCTTAGGTTCTGGAAACTGATCTATATAAGAAATTTGTGGTTTTCCCTCTTCATCATCTGAAAAGATTGGATGCTCAACTTTATAGTTTACATTTTTACTTTTTGGAGAGTCCCAAGTAAAATTTTGTCTTCCAATTGGATCATTTGATAGCTCCTCACAATGTTCCCAATCATCGAGATGTAAAAGTGAAGTTTCGCCCCCTTGTACGTTTTTTTCCTCAATTTTTGTCATTAAAATCCAATCTGTTTTTTCTTTTACATATGTTCCATCCGTATGAAGATCCATATTTATATATGCTTTTCTTAAGTATGAATCGCTAGCATCGTCATGTTTTATATGAAATCTTGCATAAAATTTATCATACATAGCATCATAATTTGGAATACCTATTAAATGTGAAATGGCTGTTGAAAGTTTTGTTAGAAAAATATCATTTATTTTTTTATTTTTGTTATTTGTTTTAAATATTGTACACCCAGTTTTTCTATCTCTAATTATTAAATTTAAGAATCTGCTTAATTTGTTTTCAGTTAAATCATCAAGACTTTTGGCAATTGTAAATCTTGTAAAAGGTTTGTATTCGAGCGCTGTAATGTCAAATTTATGAAAAGGAAAAATCAATTTATCAATTAATTCATCTTTTAATCCAATATCAATTATTCTTTTTGATTTTTTATTTTGTGAGATTTGAAGTCCTACAATATTTTGTATATGACTAACTTCGTTTGTCATTAACCTCCTAGGAATAAGCGACCAACATCTGGATTACTTAAAAGATCATCGCCTTTTCCCGCTATTGCTGTTTGTCCAGAAACTAAAACATATCCTATATCTGCAAATTCTAAACCTTTTTTAGCATTCTGTTCTACAAGTATAATTGTTTTTTTTTCATTATTTTGAAGATCTCCAAGTATTTCAAATACCATATCGATATATTTAGGTTCTAAACCTATTGACGGTTCATCAACTAGCAATACCGAAGGTTTCATAACGAGAGCTCTTGATATTTCCAATAATCTTCTTTCACCACCAGATAAGACTTTTGCAGGTTGGTTTCTTCTATTTCTTAATCTTTCATATTTTTGAAAAATTTTTTCAGCTTCTTCGTAAGACTCTTCTGTTTTATCTTTAATAAATCCTCCCATAAGCAAATTTTCTTCAACAGTCATATCCGGAAAAACAGAGTTGTCTTGAAGAATATAAGCGATACCAACTGATTTTAATTTTTCTGCAGGAGTAAAGTTTGTTATATCTTTACCATCTATTTCAATGTTTCCTGAAAATATATTCGTAAATCCATAGATTGAATGAAGTATTGTAGACTTTCCAGCTCCATTTGGACCAATCAAACATAATGATTGTGCCTTGCTTACAAATAAATCTAAGTTGTGTAATATTTCCATTTTCCCGTATCCAGCTGACATTTTTTTAATTGTTATATGGTTATTGTCAGGAGATAGTTTTTTTAATTCTTCAGGTCCGGG
>CACLJJ010000019.1 GCA_902607215.1 uncultured Pelagibacteraceae bacterium | reverse complement strand
CCACTTTCCATTCTCATTGTATCCATAGCAAGCATTCCGCAATTAGAAATATTAAATTCTTTACCGTTGTCAATTATTAAATTATAAATTTCTCTAGATTCATTCATATCAATATAAAGCTCCCATCCTAATTCTCCTACGTAGGACAATCTTTGCGCCCAAACTACTTTGTTGTTTATTTTAATTTTCTTACTTGCGCCAAATTTAAAATTTTCATTAGATAAATCATCTTTAGATATCTTTGACATTAAATTCCTGCTTTTTGGTCCAAATATACCAAGGCAAGCTATTTCATCTGTTACATCTTTAAATTCTACTTCTTTTGATAGATGTTTTAAAATATGAAATTTATCATGCTCTCTATTTGCGGCTGAAGTAATTATTCTAAAATAATTTTTATCTATACAAACAACTGTTAAATCTGTTTCTATTCCTCCATCTTCATTTAACATTTGCGTATAAGTAGTTTTGCCTATTTCATTTTTAACATTTGCAGTACAAATTCTTTGTAATTCGCTATGGGTTTTTTCTCCTTTTAGGTCGTATTTTGAAAAAGCTGTAAGATCAAATAACCCAACATTTTTCCTTGCATTTTTTGTTTCAAATTCTACAGAAGGATACCAATTTTGATAATTGTAACTATATTTAAATTCAGGTTTTTCATTGTTTAACGCAAACCACATTGGTCTTTCATAACCTGAAGAAACCCCAAAGCAAGCTCCAGCTTTTTTTAATTCTTCATGGTATGGAAATAGTTTTTGTTCTCTGGATGTTTGGTGTTGTTTATATGGCCAGTGCATTCCATATAAATCACCTAGTGTTTCGGTTATCCTTTCAGTAATAAATTTTAATTTAGAATGAAATTTTTGAAATCTTTTTATGTCATAAATAAATAAGTCTTCATTAATGTACCCATTCATCATCCATTCGGCTGTTACTTTGCCTGCTCCTCCGCCGCTTCCAATTCCAATACTGTTAAACCCGCAACAAACAAAAAAATTTTTTATTTCTGGTACTTCTCCTAACAATGTATTTGTATCTGGAGTAAAAGATTCTGGCCCTGCTAAAAATTTTCTAATACCAACGTTTTCTAGAAGTGGAACTCTTTTAAATGATGCCTCTAAATAAGGTTCAAAATGATCCAAGTTTTCTGGAAATTCTCCAAAAGAAAAATCATTGGGAACTTTGTGTGTTTTGGTAAAAGCTGGTATTGATTTTCCCTCAAAAATTCCAACTAATAATTTACCTGCATCTTCCTTTAAATATAATCTGCTATCAAAATCTCTTAAAACAGCTAAATCTTTAGGTAACTCTTTAATTGGTTCTGTAATGATATAAAAATGTTCAGCTGGATATAATGGTACACTTACTCCCAATTCTTCGCCTATTTGTCTTGACCACATTCCAGTTGCTAAAACTATATATTCACACTCGATTTCTTGATTATTAACTTTAACTCCTGCTATTCTACCATTTTTAACTAAAATTTTCTCAACTGGACTTTTTTCAAAAATTTTTACCCCTTCTTCTTTTGCGGCTTTCGCCAACATATTGGTTACACCTATTGGATCTGCTTGACCGTCTCCCTTCATAAAAATACCTCCCAAAACATCTTTTTCATTAATTATTGAATATTTTTCTTTGACTTGTTTTGTATTTAGTACTTCTACATTTACATCAAATAACTGAGCTGTAGTTGCTTGTCTTTGTAGTTCTTGCCAACGTCCTTTCGTTGTTGCTATAGATAGTGCTCCATTTAATTTCAGTCCTGCTGAAAAACCAGTTTTTTTTTCTAGTTCTTTATATAAGTCAGTTGTGTATTTTCTTATTTTTGTAATTGCTGCTGAAGGACCCAACTGACTAACCAAACCTGCTGCATGCCAAGTCGTACCAGAGGTTAACTGATCTCTTTCAAGTAATACTGTATCTTTCCATCCAAATTTTGCTAAATGGTATGCAGTTGAACAGCCAGCTACACCACCTCCAATTACAATAACTTTACAGCTTTTTGGTAATTCTTTTTTCATTTAGATTTCACTTTTAGCAATTATTTTCTCAAAAAGTAATAGCTTTTATTGTCAATGAGTAATATTAGAGAGTTCTTGTTTACTAAGAAAATAATAAACTTTAAAAGCATGGTTGTCTCGTGAAAAACAAAAAAATTACTTTATCTATTCTTAGAGAGGCAAGAATAGATGAAAATAGAGCTCCATTTACTCCTACTCAAATATCAAATTTATTAAATAAATTTTCTAATTTAAAAATAATAGTTCAGCCATCAAAAAAAAGGTGTTTTAAAGATGAAGATTACCTAAAAGCAGGAGCTCAAATAACTGATAATTTGAATTCCGCAGACATAATTTTTGGAGTTAAAGAAGTAGAAATATCAACTCTTATTAAAAATAAGACTTATTTATTTTTTTCACACACAAATAAAGTTCATCAATATATTGGCCAAACAATAAATGACAAAGCCATTATATATAAAAAAGAACTTTTAAAAGAAATAATAAAAAAAAATATTACATTAATTGATTATGAAAATGTAAGAGATGTTTCAGGAGAAGGTTATCGATATCTTGGATTTGGCAGATTTGCAGGTATTATAGGTGCCTATAATACTTTAAATCTTTACCTAAAACTATACACTGAACAAACACTTCCAAGAGCTTTTGAAATCAACAACTATGAACAAGTTAAAAAAATAATTAGCAAACAAATTTTTAATAAAATAAAAATATTACTTACTGGAAGTGGCAGAGCTTCCAAGGGTGCTGTAGAAATGCTGAAGTATGCAAATATTAGACAAGTTACACTTAATGATTATTTAAAAAAAAAATATGATGAAGCGATTTTTTGTAATGTTTCAGCAACAAAACATGTTGAAAGAAAAGATGGTAAATCTTCTTCTGATCAGGATTATATTTTAAACCCGCATGAATATAATTCCAAAGTAAAAAATTATTTAATTGATACAGATATGCTTATAGCTTGTCATTATTGGGATCCAAAATTACCAAAATTATTTTCTTCAAAACAAATTAATGAATTTAAAAATTTAAAAATTATAGGTGACGTCACATGTGATATTAATGGATCAGTACCTACCACTATAAGGTCAACATCAATTGCAAAACCTTATTATTCAATTAATACAGATTCAATGAAGGAAATGGAATTGGGCAATAAAGGTATAGCTATTATGGCAGTTGATAATTTACCTTCAGAATTACCACGAGATGCTAGTGAAGAATTTGGTTGTAGTGTTGTATCGGAAATTTTACCTTATTTAATAGATAAAGATGATGGTCGAATAAATAGAGCTACTACCGCTTCAAATGGAAAATTTTGTTCAAAGTTTACTTATTTGAATGATTTTATAAATTAATATTATTAAATCATTTGTATACCTATGCCAGTTTTTGGGTAAGTATAAAGATTGTAGTTTGCTGTTACTTCTTGACCTGCTTTAATATCTTTAACTGTAATCAAGAACATATATTTAGCATCGCTTTTCTCTTTTAAGCTTGGGTATATATTTTCTCTATTTGCGTCACCATCTTTTATTTTTTCTAGTCCAGTTTTTGGATCTATTGGATCTCCAAATTTTAATTTAGGTAAAACATCCGAAACCATTCTCATTACATTTGGTTCATTAGAATGATTGTAAAATCCTCCTAGAGGAGTTCTTATATATTTATTTTCAAATTGTTCGTCACGAATATGGGTTAACCCAATAAATAAGTTTTTTTAATATCTTCAACAGCATAAAGTCCTAAACCTTCTATTGGTGAATTTTTAATTGTTAATTCTTTTGGCAAAGGTCTGTACATATTTAAAATAATTCGTTTGGTGAAACATATTTATGTCCAAATACATCTGCAACTGCTTTATAAGTCACATTTCCTTTATAAATATTTAATCCTGTTAAAAAATTTTTGTCTTCTTTTAAAGCTTTCTTATAACCATCGTTAGCAAGTTTGCTGAGAAAAGGTAATGTAGCATTGTTAAGTGCTAGTGTTGAAGTTCTTGGAACTCCACCTGGCATATTAGCAACACAATAATGAACAACATCATCAACAATATAAGTTGGGTTTGCATGAGTAGTTGGTTTACTTGTTTCAACACAACCACCTTGGTCAATTGCTACATCAACTACAACTGAACCTCTTTTCATATTTTTAATCATTTCTTTTGTCACTAATTTTGGTGCTTCTGCACCAGGTATTAAAACACCGCCAATTAACAAGTCACACTCTGATACTAGTTTTTTTAAATCTATTTTGTCACTATGTTGTGGAATAATTTTATCACCAAACATTTCTTGAAGTTGTTTTAATCTGGGTTCTGATTTGTCTACAATATGAACTTTTGCTCTCATACCTGTTGCGATTAAAGCAGCATTTTCTCCTACAACACCTCCACCAAGAATAACTACACTAGCTGCTTCAACTCCAGGAGCTCCTCCTAATAACAACCCTCTACCTTTTTGATTTTTTTCTAAAGAGTGTGCTCCAGCCTGAACTGACATTCTTCCTGCCACAGCACTCATGGGTGCTAGTAATGGTAATCTTCCGTTATTATCAGTAACAGTTTCGTAAGCAATACAAACAGATTTAGATTTGATCAACCCTTCTGTTAATTCTTTAGCTGCTGCTAAATGAAGATAGGTAAAAACAATTTGATTTTCTCTAATCATTTTTACTTCATTTGATAAAGGCTCTTTAACTTTAACAATAATATTTGAATCGTTAAAAATATCTTCTGCTTTATCAATTATTTTAGCACCAGCACTTTTATATTGATCGTTATAAAATCCAGCTTCAAAACCACCGTTGCTTTCAACTAAAACTTCATGGCCATTTGAAGTTAAAATTTTTACACTATCTGGTGTTAATCCTATCCGATTTTCTTGTGGCTTAATTTCCTTTGGAACGCCTATTTTCATATTTTTTTTTACGAAAACTAGTTCTTTTGATTTTTTTGATAATTAACAATACCTGTTCTCACTTTATCAACAATCTCATCAATATGTTTTTTTTCACATATAAATTGTGGAGCAATAATTAAGCAATCACCTGTTGCTTTAAAATTAACTCCAGCTTCATAACATGCTTTAAAAGTTTCAAAACCTGCTTTTCCAGGTTTGGTGTTTAATTTCATATCAATTCCAGCCATCAATCCTTGTCCTCTAATATTAGCTACAGATTCAAGATCTTTAAGTGAAAATATGCTTTTCTGAAAATATGATACCATTCCTTTAACTCTATTAAATATATCATCTTTTTCAAAAATATCTTGTACTGCTAAAGCTGCAGCCACTGAAACTGGAATTCCAGAATATGTATATCCATGAAATAGTTCTACAGCTCCCATTGGTGATGCATCCACAACAGCATCATACATTTCATCTTTACATGCGACTACACCCATTGGAACAACTCCATTAGTAGTAGCTTTTGCCATTGTCATCATGTCGGGAACTACACCAAATTCTTGTGAAGCAAATACTGATCCCATTCGTCCCCAGCCAGAGATTACTTCATCAAAAATTAATAATATTCCATGTTTATCACAAATTTCCCTAAGTTTTTCTAAATAACCTTTTGGTGGCACTAAACAACCAGTTGACCCTGCTACAGGCTCAACGATACAAGCTGCAATATTTTCTCCACCAAAGTTTTCACATATTCTTTCTAAATCATTAGCAATTTCAGCTCCTGTTTCTGGTTGACCACTTACAAACTTATGTTCAGGTAAATGAGTATGTCTCATATGTAGAACACCTGGCATTAACACACTTGCAAAAGTTTTTACGTTGTTAATCATTCCACCTACTGAAGTAGCACCGATATTCATTCCATGGTAAGCTCTTTCTCTACCAATAAATCTAAATCTCTTACCATCCCCTTTTGCTCTATGATATGCTATTGCAATTTTAATTGCTGTCTCTACTGCTGTCGATCCACAGATTGTATAAAAAATTTTATTTAAATCACCTGGTGTGTGTTTTGAAATTCTTGTTGCAAGTTCAAATGATCCACCAAAACCTTGTTGGAATGGTTGCGCATAATCTAAAGTGTCTAATTGTTTAGTTACTGCTTCAGTAATTTCTCTTCTTCCATGACCTAGTGGATTACAAAATAATCCTGAGCTTCCATCTATTTGTGTTTTTCCATGGTGAGTTTTTAAATAAACACCTTTCGCCTCTGTGATTAGCCTTGGGTTTGCTTTAAAATCTTTATTGGATGTAAATGGCATCCAATGTTCATTTAATGAATTTGGTGCTGAAGTTTTATTTTCTGAGCTCATTATTTTCCCTGATTAAAATTAAATTTTTAGACTAAAAAACTCTAATAACAAAGCAATATTTTAGCTGTTCAATTCTAGGTTGTATGTTTTTTTATCAAAGTAATTTTTAAATCAGTCATTTACATCTACTCTAAATTCAAATTTAATGTCTTTTTTAAATTAATTAATTTAAAGGGGAATAAATGAAAAAAATAATTAGTTTTATTCTGGCAGGTGTTGTTGCTCTATACTTAAGTATGTCGGTAGCTTTTTCAGCTGCTAACGAAGTTAGAGTTGCATTCTTTTTAGAATGGGCAACTCCAAACCAGGAAGATAAAGTTAAACAAACTTTTGATAAAGCTTTGGGTGTGCCAGTAAAATGGACAAACTTTGCAACTGGTGGTGAGATGACAGAAGCTATGTTATCTGGAGATATTGATATCTCTTACTCACAAGGTTTAACACCTTTCGTAAACGCTGTTAATGCTAAAGCGGCTATTAAACTTGTAGATATTGCAGTTATATACGGAATGGGTGGAACTACTTGTGTTGCAGCAAAAGGTATTGATAAAGGAAATGCTTCTTCTAAATTGGACGGTCAAAAAGTTGCTGTTCCATTAGGTACTATGGCTGACTATGTTTTCAAAGAAACAATGAGAGTTGTAGGAGCTGATATTTCTAAAATGAAAGTTGTTGATATGAACCCAGAAGATGGATCTGCGGCATTTGTTAACGGTGACGTTGCAATGGCATGTTTATTCGGTGGTAAATCTATTAAAGCAGCTAAAGAAAAAGGTGCTTCATTACTAACTGTTAAAGAAGCGCAAGATGCTGGTATTGCTGGTATTGATATTACTTCAGTGACTAACAAATTCCTAAAAGAAAATCCTGGAATGGTTAGAACTTTCGTAGAAGTAACTCACGAAGCAAACGCTAGATACAATTCTGGAAAATCAGACATGAACGTAATCGCTAAGGATGCGGCTATGGATCTTGCTGGTACTAAAAAGCAAATGGGTGGATTTGAGTTTATTAACGCAGCAAAAATGAAATCTAACTACATGAATAAAGGTGGTATACTTATGACTTATTTAGAAGTTATGGGTAACATGTTTGCTACGTCTGAAAACCCAGCTTTAAAAAATTATTCTAAAGTAGTTGATACTAGTTATCTGCCTAACTAAAGAATAAATAATATTTAAATAGGCGCCAATTTTATAAATTGGTGCCTATTTTTTTGTTAAAAATTTAATATATTATTGTTATGAGTGATCTAGTTTCTCAAAATGTAAATATGATTTTTAAGTCTCTTAAAGGAGAAACTGTTCATGCACTTAAAGATATAAGTTTTACACTAAAGAAAGGTGAATTATTAACTGTACTTGGTCCTTCAGGTTGTGGAAAAACAACTTTATTAAATATTGCTGCTGGCTTCCTTCGTCCTACTTCTGGAAATATTATTTTAGGAGATAAAGAAATTAACGGCCCGGGAGTTGAAAGAGGAATGGTTTTTCAACAAGGTGCTTTATTTGAATGGTTAACAGTTAATGAAAACGTAAACTTTGGTTTACGAATGAAAAAAGAAGATCCAACTAAAGCAGCAAAAAAAGTTGAAGAGTGGTTAGATATAGTTGGTTTACAAGGTTTTGGAGATACTCCTACTTACCAATTATCTGGTGGTATGCAGCAAAGAGTAGCTCTTGCAAGATGTTTAATTAATGACCCAGATCTAATTTTAATGGATGAGCCATTAGGTGCATTGGATGCTTTAACAAGAGAAAAAATGCAATCATTAGTTTTAAAAATTTGGAAAGAAACTGGAAAAACAATTATTCTTATTACGCACTCAGTTGAGGAGGCTTTATTACTAGGTGAAAGATTATATGTGATGGCGCCTAGACCTGGACGAATTCATAAAGAGTATAAACTTCCATTTGCTTCAATGGGATTAAGTGGCGATTTAAGAGAAATAAAAAACGACAAAGAATTTGTAACCAAAAGAGAAGAAATTCTTACCATGATTTGGGATATGGAAGAAGAAATCATGGGCAAAGAAATTTAAAATGATTACAGGAATTCTTACATTTGTAATTATTTTTGCAATCATTGGATCTATTCTTTATGGACAAAGATTAATTAAAACTGAAAAATCTGATGCAGTTTTTGGAAATCCTGAAAGAGCAAAAGGTGGTGTACACTGGGTTATAGTTGGAACTAGTTTTCTTATATTTACATGGCTTTATTATTCATGGGATATTGCAAAAGCTTTTTATCCAAAATCAGCAAATGAACTCTGTCAGGTTGCTAAAGTTAATGAGTCTTTGTTATCTTTAAAATATCTTTTTCCAATTGAAGAAAGGAGTCATAAAAGTACCGCTCTTATTAAAAGAGAAAACATAAACATAAGTGACAAAATAACTGAAATACAAAACTCACCTGGTTTAAAAAAACAAGATAAAGAAAAATTCGTGAATTTACTTAATAAAACTCGTCAAACAATACCACTATTAACTAGTGAGAAATATATTGAAGAAGAAACTAAAAATATAATAAATGAATTAACAAATAGAATAAGCCAATTAACAGAAAATTTTTCAAAAGATACTTACCCACGTCCTTTAAGTGATGAAGAAGAAAACAAAAGAATTAAAGAAACAAAAAAACAATTAGGATGGGGCGCAACAGGTATGGAGGTTCCTCCTCTACCAGAAAGTAAAGTAGGTTTAAAATTTCATGCTGCTGCTCAAGAATTAAATTCTGTTAGTGATGAATTTTTTGCAATGAGAAATCATCATCCAGAATACTTACAACTTCTAAAAGAAATAAGAGATGAAATTAAAGAATATAAAAATTCTTTGAATGACGATCAGGAACTAGAGATGACTTATATAAAAGAAATTAAAAAACTTGGACAAAGAATAGAATATGAAAGTGTTTTTCCTCCTAATGCATTAGATAAAATGGAAAAAGCAATTAGAGCTTTTGATAAAGTTCAAAAAAAAGAACAAGGGGCTACAAGAATTAAAGATATGTTGCTGTTTCCAGGTGGAACGATAGTTGCTAGTGGTCCAACATGTGCAGAAGATGGTCCTGGAAGGTGGTTACCCAAACCATCTGATACGTTTAGAATTTTTGGAGATCTTTTAAAACCGAGTGTAGGTTTTAAAATGATTCCAATGATTTGGTATGAAATGATGGGTGTTAATAGAATAGTTGGTTTTTTTCTTCCTGATTGGATAGCAGATATTATGCCAGGTA
This sequence comes from uncultured Pelagibacteraceae bacterium, assembly GCA_902607215.1. Lineage (GTDB taxonomy): Bacteria > Pseudomonadota > Alphaproteobacteria > Pelagibacterales > Pelagibacteraceae > Pelagibacter. The sequence continues at coordinate 3,891 of CACLJJ010000019.1, read as the reverse complement.
AATATCCCGTTCATAACTCGGAGGGAAAGGTGGAACCTAATTTTAAAAGTAAAGTTTTAGATATTGTAACAGGTGAATTTGAAGCATTTAAAATACCAGTACCTACTGGGCATATCTGGGATTCTTTTTTAAGAGTATTCCTAGGATTAACTCTTGGAATTATTTTTGGTGTTCCGTTAGGTATATTTATGGGTTTAAATAGATTTGCTAAAGGATTTTTTGATCCACTAGTTGAATTATATAGACCAGTTCCTCCGCTAGCTTGGGCACCATTGGTAATCACTGTTTTTGGAATTGATAACGTTGGAAAAATATTTTTATTATTTATGGTCTCTTTTTCAATTATGATTATTTCAGCAAGAGCGGGTGCATCAGGAACGCAATTATCTAAAATTCATGCTGCACACTCTTTGGGAGCTTCCAGATGGCAAATAATACGAGAAGTTATATTTCCCAATTCATTACCTGAAATTTTAACAGGAGTAAGAGTTGCGGTTGGTATGTGTTGGGGAACGTTGGTTGCTGCTGAGTTTTTAGCTGGAACAACTGGTATTGGGTTTGTTGAAAACGTAGCAAGAAAATATATGCAATATGAAGTCATCTGGATAACAATATTCGTAATGGGAATGTTGGGACTTTTATTTGATGTTACTATTAGAAAAATAATAGACAAAACTATTCCATGGCGTGGAAAAGGATAAAAATTTATGAATAAGTTAGACAAATTTTTGTATAAAAATCTTTCACCTAAAATTGGAAAATTTATTGATAAGTTATTTTTAACTAATATTGGAAAAAGAGGAACAAATTACTATCATAATTATTATCAAAATGATTACAGTTTTGATTCTGAAAAATACTGTTTAATAGCAGTTCCAAAAACTGGAGGTTGGAGCTTCAGAAAATATACTGAAAAATATAACTTACCTTTTTACACTTTTGAAAAGGATGCACTTCATAATCCAGTATCATTGAACTGTCCTCCAGAAAAATACAAATATGTAACTATTTTAAGAAATCCAATTGATAGATCTTATTCAGAGTATCAAATGAATACGAGATTAAATGATGTTACATCAAGCAGAGGATTGATAAATTTTTTAAAAACTTGTACTGATGCTAGAAATGTATATTGCCAATATTATTCTGGATTAATTGGTGAAATTGTTGATGAAAGAATTTACAACATTGCATTAAAAAATTTAAAAAACTTTCATAGTATTATTGATTTTGATAATTATTCTATTGATTTAGATAATTTTTTAAAAAAATTTAATATCGAAAATAAAGAAGAAATTCACGATAATAAAAGTAAATATAGTCCAATTTCTGTTAATCAAGTAGAAGTAATAAAAATTTATAATTATTGGGATATAAAATTATATAACGAAATTTTAAATAAAAAAGTTCCTATAGATTAATTAATAGTTTTTTTTATATTAATTTTGATTTGTTATTATTCCCAAAGCACTTTCCAACTCTAAAGCTAACAGAATTTTTTTAGAATCTTTGTTGTAAATCAAGTCTCTAATACGATCACCAATATATATAGGTTCGTAATATATTATTTTATTATAATCATCATCGAATTTAATCCTGTACAAATATTTTCCATTTAAGGAAGCTAATAGAAAATTATCTTGCCATAATTTCGAAAAATTATTTGGCAGCTTAATTATTTCAGAAATACCTATAGCTGGAACAAAAGAAAAAATAGGTTCTTCAAATCCATTTTTTTTGTGATTTTTTTTATAGTTTGGCTCAGTTTCATTTCTATCTCTTTTGTATTTTTCGCCATAAGAAACTATAGGCCAACCATACTTTTTACCTTTTTCTATTTTATTTATTTCATCTCCTCCATAAGGCCCATGTTCTGTAGAAATTATTACATTTTCATCTGCATAAAGTCCTGCAATATTTCTATGTCCACTACTATAAATTTCATAACTATTATTTTTTGTATCAACGAGTAAAATTTTTCCACAAACACTATCTAAACTCAAATTTTCTAAACTGGGGTTATCAGCCCATCCTCCCTGATTTAATGTTAGTAGTATTTTATTTTTATCATCATTAAATATTTGAACTTTTCCAGCTACATGTGGAAATTTTCTAATGCAATTTTCTGAGCTTAATTTTATAACACTTTCAAAATTAATTTTATTGTTATCAAATCTACCTTTATATTTGTTAGTTTTTCAACTAGGTTTAGCGCCTCTACAACTGAGCAATTAGAATACCTTCCTCCACCAATATTATAAACTCCTCCTTTTTTTGGTTTTTTATAAAACTCCCAAAAACAATTAATTAAGTCGAAGCTATGGAGATTATCTCTTACTTGTTTCCCTTTGTATCCAATGATTGTATATTTTTTTTTACTTAAACTTGATTTAACTAAGTAAGATAAAAAACCATGTAATTTAGCACCACTATGATTAGGACCCGTTATACATCCTGCTCTAAAACATACAGTTTTTAAACCTACATTATTTCCATATTCTTGCACAATTAAATCTGCATAAGTTTTTGAAACTCCAAAAAAACTGTGGGTGCAATGATCTATAGAAAAATTTTCATCAATACCTTTAAAATATTTATTTTTTTTACTTAACTCCCATCTATTACTTTTTTCTATAAGTTTTAACTTATTAGGGTTGTCTCCATAAACTTTGTTAGTTGACATGAAAATAAAAGGAGAATCCGGACAGTATTTTTTGGTAAGTTCTAATAAATTTAATGTTCCCGTGGCATTAACATTAAAATCAATAATTGGATTTTCTTTTCCATAATCATGAGAAGGTTGAGCAGCACAATGTATAATTAATGAAATGTTTCTTGAATATTTTTTGAATATTTTTTTAAGTTTTTTGTAGTTTCTTACATCTAGGTTTAAATTTTTAAAATTTTTATTTCTTTTTAAAAGTTTATTTTTAACCCATATAGTTGAACCATCTTTTCCGAAAAAAAATTTTCTTAAATTATTATCAATTCCAACGACATCAAAACCTTTATCGCAAAAAAAATTTACAGCTTCTGACCCGACGAGACCTGTAGAACCGGTAATAATAACTATTGACATTAGAAATACTTAGTTAATTTTTTTTTATTTTTAGATAACCAATCATAAGTATCTTTAACTATGCTATTTATATCTTTTTTTGGTTTCCATCTATAAGTTTTAAAGATTTTTCTATTATCTGAAATGTAGCATGGGATGTCATAATTAGATGTTTTAGCTATTTTTTTAAATTTTATAATATTGCCTGTAATTTTTTCACAGATTTTTGTCAAATCTTTTAAAGAAGTAAAACTTTTTTTAGATCCACCAATGGTAAAAAGTTTATTATAAATTTTATTAAATTTTTTTATTTGAATCAGAATTAGTTCACATAAATCATTGATATGAATCACGTCTCTAACTTGATTACCATGACCTCCATAGCCAATATAGGAAAGATTTTTTTTGTTTAAGTGTTTCCAAATCCATAAACTTAGAAAGCCTTGATCTTGCTTTCCAAATTGAAGAGGTCCAGAAATAACGCCGCAACGATTTATTAAATATTTCATTCCATATGCATATGAGAACTCTTCAATAAACATTTCAGAAGCCAATTTTGTTAAACCATAAATAGATTTTGGTCCAGTAATAATGTCATTTTCATTAATCGTTTTTTTAACTTTCAATTTTTTATTAAAATTTTTTAATTTATAATTCTTAGTTAAAAGTTTGATTGGATAAACCCTACTTGAGGACAAATAAATTATTTTTGAATTATCTTTTTTTGCTTTTTTAAGGATATTTATTGTTCCAATTAAATTAGAATTAATAACCTTATCTATTTTATTTTTTGAAACCTCGATGGCAGCCTCTGCGCAACAGTCTATTATTAA
>CACLJJ010000018.1 GCA_902607215.1 uncultured Pelagibacteraceae bacterium | reverse complement strand
CCAAATTTTATATTTGTTTTCCTCAGACCAAATTTTTACAAGTTCTTTTCTAGAGTATCGAGATATCATTAATTATAAGGGGGCTTTGTACAATCTTTAACAGATTCTGTGAATATTTCATAACCATTTTCTGTGATTCCTAATGTATGTTCGTATTGTGAGGATAGTGATTTATCTTTAGTAACTGCGGTCCATCCATCATTTAATAATTTAGATTCGTATTTTCCAGCATTTATCATTGGTTCAATTGTAAATGTCATGCCTGGTTTTAATTCTTGACCTACATTTTTTTTTCCGTAATGAAGAATATTCGGTGGTTCATGAAAAGTATTGCTAATACCATGACCACAAAAATCCCTAACAACACTATAACCTTTGTCCTCAACATAAGATTGTATTTCATATCCTATATCACCAAGTTTAATTCCAGGTTTTAATATTTTTATAGCATTCATCATGGAGTTAAAAGTTGTATCTATTAAGTTTTTTGCTTTAACAGAAATTTTTCCGACGCCAAACATTCTACTTGTATCACCGTGATAACCATCAACAATAGCAGTTACATCTATATTAAGGATGTCACCTTCTTCTAAAATTCTATCAGACGGAATACCATGACAAATTACATGATTTAAAGATGTGCAAAGTGATTTTTTATAACCTCTATAATATAATGGTGCAGAATGTCCGCCATTATCTCTTATGTATACGTAACATAATTTATCAATTTTTTCTGTTGAAATGCCAGCTTTAACATAGTTCGTTATCATATCTAATGTTTGAGATGCAAGTTTCCCTGCAACTTTCATTTTTTCAAATTTTTCTGAATAGTTATTAGTCATCAATTATTTTTATTTTTTTTTCAATTTTAATTTCTTTAGAATTCAAACTACATCTATAAGCTAGAAAATTTACACCAGCTTTTTTAGCTATTAGATAGTTTTTATAATAATTGCTATCAATATCTTTTGCTATTCTAAAATTATTTATACTTTGAATTTGAGTTAAAAATAAGACGAAAGCTTTATAACCTTTTTTAATAGAATCAGTTAATTTTACTAAATGTTTTGAACCTCTTGATGTAATAGAATCAGGAAATTCTGCTAAATCCTCGTTTCTGAGCAATGTTACATTTTTAACTTCGATAATATTGTTGTCACATAGAAAATCAAACCTTGTATCATTTGAGAATTTAAATTCAGGTACAATTTTTTTAATTAATTTAAATTCTTTAAAAAGTTTATTTTTTAAACCATGTTCAACAATCTTATTAGCTCTATGAGTATTTACACCTACAAGTTTTTTATTAACTTTAATCATTTCTAAAGTAAATTTTAATTTACGGTTTGGGTTGTCATTTTTTGTTAACCAAACGTGATTTCCCTCATCTAGCAAACCCATCATTGATCCTGTATTTGGGCAGTGTGCTGTAAGTGTTGAATTATTCACTTTTATATCTGTAAAAAATCTTTTATATCTTTTGATTAATTTGCCTTTAATTAAAGTAGTGGTAAATTTCATTATAATTTATTTATATTTGTAAATGATAAATAAAAAAGAAATATTTGCTGGCATAATTGTAATAGGTAACGAAATACTATCAGGTAGAACTAAAGATGCCAATACTAGCACACTTTCAACTTGGTTAAACTCTCTAGGTATCAAAGTTCAGGAAGTCAGAACAATTCCTGATATTGAAAAAAATATTGTTAACACTGTTAATGAATTAAGAAAAAAATATAAATATATATTTACAACCGGAGGAATTGGACCAACTCATGATGATATAACAGCATTATCAATTTCAAAAGCATTTAATTTGACTTATGGTCCTCACAAAGAAGCAATGGCCATTTTAGAAAAATATTATAAACCAAGAGAATTTAATAAAGGCAGACAAAAAATGGCCTGGATGCCAAAAAAGGCAAATTTAATTCTTAATCCAACAAGTGGAGCTCCAGGATTTATTGTTGAAAATGTTTTTTGTCTTCCAGGTGTTCCGTCGATTTTAAAGTCTATGCTAGGAGGAATTACCCATAAACTAGTTGGGGGAGATCCGATTTTAAGCCACACAATTAATTTAAGAACTGTTGAAAGTGAAATAGCTAAATCATTATCCAATGTACAAGATAAAAACAAAGATGTAGATATAGGTAGTTATCCTTTTTTTAGAGCTGGTAGGCTGGGTGTCGCGATAGTTTTAAGAGGTTCTAAACAAGGTAAAATTGATAAATGTAATTCAGAAATAATTAAATTTGTAAAAGAAAAAAATATTGAAATTGTTGAAAAAGACTAATGTTATATTTTGCTTACGGTAGTAATTTAAATCATCACCAAATGAAAAATATTAGATGTATAGGATCTAAATATTTGAAATCTTTTCTTCTTAAAGATTATAAATTGATATTCTGCCATCCAAATAAATTAAATAAATTTGGATATGCAAATATAATGAAAAAAAAAAAATCTAAAATAGCAGGAGCGATCTGGGAAATTACAAAAGAACACGAAAAAATTTTAGATAATTATGAACAATTTCCTAATATTTATCAAAAAGAACATTTCTATTTAGAAGGCAAAAAGATTATGTTTTATATTATGAGTAAATATTTTTTTAAAGACCCACCCAAGAACTATATTGATATAATTAACAAAGGCTATGAAGACTGTAGTATTGATTTAAGAATTAACTACAGATTTTAAATGTTTAAATTTAACTCTAGCCCAGAACAAAGATCACTAAAAACTTTAAAAGAACAATTTTGTCAATAATTATTAAGGTTTAATTGATTTTTTGCTGCGGTTAATACATCTTCAACTTTAATATCAGACACATCTTTTGAATTGTAAATTTTTTTGCTATCTAAAACTTTAGAATCTTTATACTGAGGAGCAAACTTCATAGATTCAGTTGGTCCAAATAAAGAAATGATCGGAACTTTACTTAGTGATAACATATGCATGATTCCATTGTCTATTGTTATGGCTAGATCGAGTCTTGTTCCAAGACAAGTAACCAAAGCAGGTGAATCAAGTGATGTTTCATGTTCAGGGAATAGTGCAGATGGAATTGAATTTTTAATTTTATTTTTAAGTTCTTGATATTTTTTTTCGATAAAAAAAACAGGAATTTTATTATTTTTGAGTAATTCTTCGGATAATTTTATTATTTTATTTAAAGGCCATTCTTTTTTTCTATAAACATTGCCTTGAGTTAAAGAAAATCCTATATAATTTTTGCCTGGTAACAATCTTGCAGATTCATCAAAATATTTTTTTGGTATATTTTTTATATCATAATTAGTTGTTTTTAAATCAGAACAAAATTCCTTAACAGGCTTTTCTAATCTAGAACAAAATATATTATTAAAAGTAGGTGAGTAAAAAGCTTTTGAGGGTATCTGTTTTAAGATAATAGTATTTCTCAATTTTGATTGGCAATCTACAATTAAGTCAAATTTATCTAATTTTAGTTTAAAAAATTTTTTCTTTGCTACAAAGAAATGCCACCATCTAAACCCAAAGTATTTTAATTCTAAGTTTAAGTTTTTTACTTTAATATTGTATTCTTTCAATCTACCCAAATAATGATTTTCATGAGCCCCTAGATAATAGATTTCAGATTTTTCAAAAAGATTTTCTAAGGATAAAATTAAAGGAAACAATTGTATAGAGTCTCCAATTCCACCTCCTGAATTATATATGAGTAGTTTTTTTATCATTTATCGATTATATAATTTACTTTGGTAGTGTTATAAACTAAAAATGGCTTTTTTTAAGGAAGAACAGGGCCCTCGTGGTGAAATCGGTAGACACAAAGGACTTAAAATCCTTGCCCTTTTGGGAGTGCCAGTTCGAGTCTGGCCGAGGGCACCATTATTATGAAAACTAAATATTTTATTGTATTTGATAAAAATAGAAATTCATTAAAAATAAAATCTTTATTGAGCAAAAAAATTGAATTTACATCGATTTCGAAAGCTAGAGCAATCATAGTTATTGGAGGAGATGGTTTTATGCTCTACGCATTAAAAAAATTTCAAAAATTTAAAAAATCATTTTATGGTCTTAATTCTGGAAACTATGGTTTTTTAATGAATAAATTTTCAAATAATAATTTAATAAAAAATTTAATGAGCGCAAAACCTATTGAAATCCATCCATTAGAAATGACTGTAATAACAAAAAAAAATTTAATTAAAAAATCGATTGCAATTAACGAAGTTTCAGTTTTAAGACAAAGTAAGCAAGCCGCATCAGTAAAAATAATTAATGGAAAAAATATAATTATAAAAAAATTGATATCAGATGGAGTACTAGTTTCAACACCAGCAGGAAGCACAGCTTATAATCTGTCAGTTCATGGACCTATTTTAGATTTAAATTCAAAAAAACTTGCCATAACACCTATTAGTCCATTTAGACCAAGAAGATGGAGAGGTAAAATAATAAGTGAAAAATCAAAAATAGAAATTAAAAATTTAAATTATAACAAAAGACCAATCAGTGCCGTTGCTGATAATAATGAAGTTAGAAACGCAAAAAAAATTATTGTTAAAATAAATAAAAAAATAAGTTTCAATTTACTTTATGATAAAAAAAACAGTCTTCATAAAAAAATTAAAATTGAACAGCTAAGAAGAGAAACTTTTAGCAATTAACATTTAGGGACTGTAGCTCAATAGTAGAGTACCTCGTTGACATCGAGGGGGTAGTAGGAGCATAACCTACCAGTCCCACCAATTATGGATTAAAAAATTTTTGAAATATAATTTTCTTTATGGTGCCCCCGCACGGATTCGAACCGCGGACCTATTGATTACAAATCGAGAGTCGAAGTTTAAATAAACATTACTCATCAATATTAATTGTATAATATTTTTGATCTGGTCGCACTATGGTAGCAGTGATATAGTTTTGTAGATGAAAAAGCTTTTTGGGGTCGTGGTTCTGGGCTTGTTAATTGCAAGTCCTTCATTTGCTGGAACATCACAATTATTTACTTTATGGAAATATTTTAAAGGCGCTAAGATGGTACAAATCCCTTCATATAATTCGGCACCTTTTCCAAATGAATTTATGAGTTTAAAAGATGGGTCGTATAAAAAATCACCAGTCAAAATAGATGCATTAATTGCATATCCTAAGAAAGGTGAAGGACCATTTCCTATTTTAGTATACAATCATTCAAGTGGTGGAGCTCGTCTATTTAGCAATGAATGGTTTAAATTTAACAGACTAATGGCAAGGCAATTGCTAAAAAAAGGAATTGCAGTAATGTTCGTAGATAATTTTAATGGAAGAAATGTAGTAAGTGCAGGGGCTGATCAAGCACAAGTATCAACTTATTCATTTTATATTGATGCATTTATGACGCTTGAATATTTATCAAAAGATCCAAAGATCAATATAAAAAAAGTTGGAATTACTGGTTGGTCAAGAGGTGGAATGAATTCACTTGCAATCGCTGAAAAAAGAATAAGAGACGCTCTTATCAGTAAAGATTTATATTTTGCTGCTTCACTACCTAGATCTGTAGAATGTCGCCAGTCAGGATTTTTTAGAAACCCTCAACCAATCAAAGAAACCAAAATCTTGATGGTCAATGGTAAAATTGATGACGCTTCACATGCACACATATGTGAAGAATACGGAGAAAAAATGAAAGCAAATGGAGCGGATATAAAAGTTATTACTAAGGCAGGATGGGGTCATGGATTCGAGGCTAATTATTCAGCTGAATATGAAAAACACCTAGAAGCCTGGCATGAATGTCCCGATTACTATACAGAAGATGACGGAATGGCGAACAGGGACGCCAAGATAGATGCTTCATGTATTACTTATGGTTATAGCGTAGGTGGAACAAGAAAAACTGGCGGAAAAAGTTGGAAAATGTTCGAGGGCACATTCCGAAAATTTTTTTTAAAAAATTTACTTAAATGAAAAAACTTTTAGGGATCGTGGTTCTGGGTTTGTTGTGGTGCAATGTTAGTTTTGCTGAAAGCACACTACCACCTTGTCAAGGTGAGTATGATTATGAGCAGTGGACCAATTGCCAAGGAACTAAAACTTACACGTCTGCTAAAAAAAATAAATACCTTTACGTTGGAGAATTTAAAGATGGTAAACGACATGGCCAAGCAACTATCGAGTATGCTAATGGAGACCATTTCGTTGGAGAATTTAAAAATGATAAACAGTATGGCCAAGGAACTTACACGTCTAGTGTATTCACATACGTTGGAGAATTTAATGAGGTTGGTAGTTTTCATGGCCAAGGAACTATGACGTATGCTACTGTATTCACATACGTTGGAGAATGGAAGGATGGTTTACCCCATGGCCAAGGAACTGGGACGTATGCTGATGGAGACAAATACGTTGGAGAATGGAAAGATGGTAAACGACATGGCCAAGGAACTTACACGTCTAGTGTATTCACACACGTTGGAGAATGGAAAGATCATTTATCCCATGGCCAAGGAACTGTGACGTATGCTAATGGAGACAAAACGATTGGTAAATTCATAAATGATGAGGCACATGGTTCACATAAATTTGTTTATGCTGATGGACGAATAGAGAAACGTAAATATAAGAATGGTAAACGTATTGATAATTTAAAAGAAAAAAGTAATAGCAAAACAGGTAAAGGAAATAATACAGGAAGAGATTACATCCCATTGGTTGATAAAGGAATTTCAGAAAATGGAATTTGGGGAACACGTTGTTATTATTCAAATGGTAAAGTATTGGAAATCGAATCACCTAGATTGCTCCAGATCCAAGGTGGATGGCCTCCAAAATGTCCAGCCAAATATTAAATTAACTTTAATGATGAAAAAACTTTTAGGGATCGTAGTTCAGGGTTTAATGTGAAAACTATTTTTTTGGTTTAAGTCCAAATCTATTTTTCCCTTTTGTAGCTCCTTGTGAACAATAAATTGCCCAAATAGCAAAGGTGACTATATATATAACATATCCAGTTCCTAAAAATTCATCTGCCATAAATCCTGGAATAAAAATACATTGCATCCATCCAGATTGATTAAAATCATGTAAACGTCTAGCTGTTAGAGAAATACCAGGAATTATAACTGGCAATAAAATAACTAAAATTGCACTATCTATAACTGCATCATTAAATCCCATCATGCCCAAAAGAAATCCACCAACAACAGCATAGATGACAACAAACAACATCCAAAACCAAAAAGCTGACTTAGAAGATCTGCCTTGAAAATTAAAATAATTTTGAAAACCAGAACTTATTGCTTGAGTGAAATTCATAAAAACTTCCTTTTTATTTATTTTTAATTTTTTTAAAAACTTTATCACTGCAATCTATATGTGAAAAGAGGTAAATCAAATGGTCAATTCTAGAGCTTTCTGTTAGCATTTGATTATGAAAAAACTTTTAGGGATCTTGGTTCTGGGTTTAAATAAAATAAAACGACTACTTGATCTGTCCACAATCTGTCCGCACTATGTCCGCACTCCACGTTAAAATTTAGTTAAAATTTAATTCTGCAAAAATAATTAGTGTTGATTTTATTGAGTGATGGTGCCCCCGCACGGATTCGAACCGCGGACCTATTGATTACAAATCAATTGCTCTACCAGCTGAGCTACAAGGGCATTTAAAAACTTCGTTTTTATATCAAAATTTAAAGTTAATCCAATTTTAAATTATATAGTATATATAAGGTCTAAATCTCCGTAATGAAAAAAAATTTATTGATTTATATTCCTTCGATAGAAGAAGGAGGTGTTGAAAAAAATTTATATATATTAAGCAAATATTTATCAAAAAAATCTATTAACATATCTTTACTAACTTGTAATTTTGATAAAATACATTTTTTTAGCAAATCAATTTTTTATTTGGGACCTAAAAACAATTTTTGGATTAAGAAATCAAGAAAAATAAAAAATTTAATTTGTATGATAATATTATTTGTTAATCTTATCTTTTTTAATAAAAAATATTTAGTATTTGCCTTTCAATCAAGCATTACAGCAATAATAATATCAAAAATATTTGGCAACAAAGTAGTAACAAGATCAAATTCATCACCAGAAGGTTTTTCTAAATTTTTTTTTTACAACACTATTTACAGCTTTTTTATAAAATTTGCAGATGAAGTAATTGTTAATTCAAATGAATTTTCTAAATTATTTTTTAAAAAATTTAAAAAAAAACCTATAACAATTTATAATCCTTTTTTACCCAAGATAGTTAAAAAATTAAGTAAAATTAAAATAAAAAATTTTTTTTTAAAGAATAACTTAAATATTATTAGTGTTGGAAGATTAACTGAACAAAAAAATCATATAATACAATTAAAAGCAATAAAATACATAAAAAAAAAATATAATCCTAATCTAACAATTATAGGAAAAGGTTATAAAGAAAAATATTTAAAATCTTACATTGAAAATAATAATATTAATAAAAAAGTAAAATTAATTGGTTATAAAAAAAATCCATTTCCATATATTCTTAAATCAGATATTTTGATTTTAAGTTCTAAATTTGAAGGTTTGCCAAATATTTTATTAGAAGCTCAATGTTTAAAAAAATATATAATTTCATCAAGATGCTCATCTGGTCCTAAAGAAATTTTAATGAATGGTAAAGCTGGTGACTTGTTTAGTGTAAACGATTACAGAGGTCTTGCAAATAAAATAAATAATTATTGTAAAAATAAAAATAAATTTAAAAAAAAAACATTAGTGGGATTTAAAAACCTCCATAGATTCAATTATAATAAAAATTGTCAAAAATATTATGAAATATTAAATAATTTTTTTTAATTTTTTTTAATTTTATCAATATAATGAAATACAATAGATGCTGAATTTGATATATTTAAACTTTCAACTTTATCATTTATTTTAATTTTTACTAAGTAATCAGCATAGCTTAGTGTATGTTTCGTTATACCATAACCTTCAGATCCAAATAATAAAACATTATTTCCTTCCCATTTTACATTGGTAAAATCTTGTTTTCCATTATTATCAAATCCATAAACCCAAAAATTCTTTTCTCTTAAATATTTTAAAGTTGTATTTATATTTGACACTTTAAATATATTTACATGCTCCATACAACCACTTGCTGATTTGTACATAAGTTTACTTTCCGCAGGAAAATGTCTATCTTTAACAATTAGTCCATCAATATTAAATGATGTTAGACTTCTAATAATTGATCCAATATTTCTAGGATCTGTTACTTCATCTAAGCAGACAATATTTAAATTATTTTTTTCTTTAATAAATTCTTTTATATTTATATCATCTAATTGTTCTACCTCTGCAACATAACCTTGATGCATTAAATTCTCTTTAGTAGTGTACTTGTCTAATTCTTTTTTTGTTTTAAAAAAAATTTTTATATCTTTTAATAAATTTTTATTTTGATTTTCTCTGTGAATGGTTTTTTTGCTTTCTTCAGTTAAAAAAACCCTAAACACTTTTCTTTTTGAATTTTTTAGCGCTTCTATTACTGGATGCTTACCCACTATAAAAAATGTTGATTTATTCATAAAATACTTGTTGTTTTACACGTTTTTTGCTCTCTTTTGCTAATAATTCTAATATTGCATTTATGCGATAAAAATATATAAAACGCATGTTGTTTGAAGCTTTATTGAACACAAGGGGACGCTTCCCCTACTTTTAAGAGAAGGAGGAGGGGTACCAAAGCGGTCAAATGGGGCGGGCTGTAAACCCGTTGACTTCGGTCTTCGAAGGTTCGAATCCTTCCCCCTCCACCAATATATAAAGTTTCAAAAACTTGGAGTGAGTTCTTGGGTTATGCGGGTGTAGTTCAATGGTAGAACGCTAGCCTTCCAAGCTGGATGTAAGGGTTCGATTCCCTTTACCCGCTCCAAAAATTAAAAAATTAAGGTGAGGTAAAAAAAGTAATGTCGAAGGAAAAATTTAATAGAAATAAACCACATGCTAACGTGGGTACTATTGGTCATGTGGATCATGGAAAAACAACTTTAACAGCAGCAATTACAAAAGTTTTAGCTGAAAAAGGTGGTGCAAAATTTGTAGCTTATGATCAAATTGATAAAGCACCAGAAGAAAAGGAAAGAGGAATTACTATAGCAACTGCTCACGTCGAATATGAGAGTGACAAAAGACATTACGCCCACGTAGACTGTCCTGGTCATGCCGATTATGTAAAAAACATGATTACAGGTGCAGCACAAATGGATGGAGCAATATTAGTTGTTAATGCAGCTGATGGACCAATGCCTCAAACTAGAGAACATATTCTTTTAGCAAGACAAGTTGGTGTACCAGCAATTGTAGTATTTTTAAATAAAGTAGATCAAGTTAAAGACAAAGAATTGATTGAGCTTGTGGAAGAAGAAATTAAAGAATTATTAACTTCTTATAAATTTCCAGGAGATAAAACCCCAATTATAAAAGGATCGGCTTTAGCAGCCATCGAAGGAAAAGATGATGCAATTGGAAAAAATGCTATATTGGAACTTGTTAAAGCTATCGATGAACATATTCCTCAGCCTGATAGACCAAAAGACAAACCTTTTTTGATGCCAGTTGAAGATGTTTTTTCAATTTCTGGAAGAGGAACTGTTGTGACAGGTAGAGTAGAACAAGGTGTTGTTAAAACTGGTGAAGAAATAGAAATAGTTGGAATAAGAGATACTAAGAAAAGTGTTTGTACAGGTGTAGAAATGTTTAGAAAAATATTAGATACAGGCGAAGCTGGAGATAATATTGGTGCTTTATTAAGAGGCATTGAAAGAACTGATGTTGAAAGAGGTCAGGTTTTAGCAAAACCTGGATCAGTAACTCCACATACTAAATTTGAAGCACAAGCATACGTTCTTAAAAAGGAAGAGGGTGGAAGACATACACCTTTTTTTACAAAGTACAGACCTCAGTTTTATTTTAGAACAACTGACGTAACAGGTGAAGTAGAGCTTCCAGCAGGTACAGAAATGGTAATGCCGGGTGATGATGCTAAGTTTACTGTTAAATTAATTACACCTATTGCGATGAGTGAAAAATTGAATTTTGCAATTCGTGAAGGTGGTAGAACTGTAGGAGCTGGGGTAGTAACAAAAATTTTAGAGTAAGCTCCCATAGGAGTGTAGCTCAATTGGTAGAGCGCCGGTCTCCAAAACCGGAGGTTGGGGGTTCGATTCCCTCCGCTCCTGCCAAATTTAGATAAACTATATTATGAAAAATCCTTTAAAATTTATTCAAGATGTTAAACAAGAAGCTTTCAAAGTAACTTGGCCAACTGGTAAAGAAACAGTACAAGGAACTTTGATGGTTGTTGCTATGGCTATTATTGCAGCAATTTTTTTTCTTCTTTTAGATCAAATTTTAAAATTTTTTTTAGAACTAATTCTTAAGATAAGTATATAATGAAAAATTGGTATATAGTACAATCCCACTCAAGCTTTGAAAATAAAGTTGCTCAATTAATTAAAGAAGAAGCTGAAAAAGCTAAAATTTCAGAAAAATTTGAAGAAATCGTAGTTCCTACTCATGATGTAACGGAAGTTAAAAGAGGAAAAAGAGTACAAAGAAAAAAAAAATATTTTCCTGGTTACGTGTTGATTAAAAGTGAAATGGATAATGCTATTTATCACATGATAAAAGGAATTAAAAAAGTAAGTGGATTTTTAGGCTCCAAAGGAATGCCAGCCGCAGTATCCGATAAAGAAATTGAAAAAATCTTAGGTCAAATAAAAGATGGTGTAACTCAACAACAAAGTAGAATTGAATATTCAGTTGGAGAAAAAGTTCAAGTCATAGATGGTCCATTTGCATCATTCAATGGCATGGTGGAAGATATAGATGAAGAAAAATTAAGACTTAAAGTTTCCGTATCAATTTTTGGAAGGCCTACACCAGTAGAACTAGAGTATAACCAAGTTGAAAAGGTAAGTTAATGGCAAAAAAAGAAGTTACAGGTTTTGTAAAATTGCAAATTAAAGGTGGTCAAGCAAATCCCGCACCTCCTGTTGGTCCAGCACTAGGTCAACGTGGAATTAATATAATGGAATTTTGTAAAGCTTTTAATGAGAAAACTAAAGATTTTATGGGTAAACCTGTGCCAGTAGTTATTACAGTTTATAAAGACAAAAAATTTGACTTTGTTATTAAATCACCACCTGCATCGCATTTTATTAAAGAAGCAGCGAAACTTAAGGGAGGTTCACAAGAACCAGGAAGAAATATTGTAGCTTCAATTACAAAAAAACAAGCTGAAGATATAGCTAAAAAAAAAATGAAAGATCTTAATGCACATGATTTAGAACAAGCTACAAAAATAATAATGGGTTCAGCAAGATCAATGGGAATAGAGGTAAAAGAATAATGTCATCAAAAAGATTTAAAAAACTTCCAACTAACACTAAAACATTAAAATCAGATGTTATTGAAAAATTATTACCTGTAGTCAAAAAAAATTGCACAGCAAAATTTGATGAATCGATTGATTTAAGTTTTCAAATCAACAACAAACAAAAAAAAAGTGAAATTAATTTAAGAACTGTTATTAACATGCCTGGCGGGACAGGAAAAAAAGTTAAAATAGCAGTTATTTGCGAGGAAGCTAAATCAAAAGTAGCCAAAGATGCTGGATGTGACATTGTTGGCTCAGATGATTTAATTGAAAAAATTAAAGGTGGCGATTTAAATTTTGAAAAATTAATTTGCACACCTTCAATGATGATAAAGTTATCTAAGTTAGGAAAAATTTTAGGTCCAAAAGGATTAATGCCAAATCCAAAACTTGGAACAGTCACGGATGATATAAAAAAAGCTGTTATGGACTCAAAATCAGGACAAGTAGAAATTAGAAATGATAAAGACGGCAATATTGGAGTCAATTTAGGAAAAAAATCTTTTTCTGATGAAAATTTAATTAAAAATTATAATGTAATTTTAGAAACTTTAGATAAAGAAAAATCTAACGTTACAGTAAAAGGTGATTTAATTAAAAAAGCATTTATAACATCAACAATGGGAGTGTCATATAAACTCAAGCTATCTAAAAACATTTAATTATGATGAACAAGACCAAAAAACAAGAATATATAAAAGAAATGACAAGCCAGTTTGACAATACTGAAGGTATAATTGTTACACATTATCAAGGTTTATCAATGAAACAATTGGATGACTTAAGAGACAGAATGAGAAAACACGGTATTCAATTTAAAATAACAAAAAATAGAATTACTAAGCTAGCTTTGGAAAAAACCAAATGTAAAGATTTAGCTCAACTTTTTAAAGGACCAACTGCTGTTGCTCTATCTAAAGACGCAATTACATCAGCAAAAATTCTTACCAAATTTTCTAGAGAAAATGAAAACTTAAAGATTCTTGGTGGAATAATGGGATTAGACATTTTAGACCTAGCAGGTGTAGAAAATGTTGCTACTCTACCTACACTAGATGAAGCAAGAGCTAAAATAGCAGGAATTTTAAGGTCTCCTGCACAAAAAATAGCAAGTATTTTACTTGCACCAGCGTCAAAAATCGCTATTTTAGCGCTCGAAAAATCAAAAAAATAACCTTTAGAAACAAAAAAAAATATGGCGGACCTAAATAAAATTATTGAAGATCTATCAAGTTTGACTGTTGTAGAAGCAGCCGAACTTTCAAAACAACTTGAAGAAAAATGGGGCGTAACAGCAGCAGCCGCTGCACCAGCGCCAGTAGCAAGCGGTGCAGGTGAAGCTCCTGTTGAGGAAAAAAGTGAGTTTACTGTAGTACTGGCTTCTGCAGGAGATAAAAAAATTAATGTTATTAAAGAAATTCGTGGAGTAACATCTTTGGGATTAAAAGAAGCTAAAGATTTAGTTGAGGGTGCACCAAAAGAAGTTAAAGCAGGTGTAAATAAAAAAGAAGCCGAAGAAATTAAAGCTAAATTAGAAGCAGCTGGCGCGAAAGTAGAACTTAAGTAAATTAATTAA